>JADIMB010000034.1 GCA_017694995.1 Candidatus Cryptobacteroides faecavium
CGCCCTGTTCTCTCCAGACGGAAGGCAGATCTCCGAAACCGAAGCCAGAATCATAGATCAGGACAGTTTTGACAGGCAGCTCGGAGATGGGCCGGTGCTGTTTATCGGGGATGCGGCCGACAAATGCAGCAGGGTCATCGGGCACAGGAACGCACATTTCGTGCAGTGCTGCCCGGAGGCGACGGCAATGCTCATCCCTGCTACAATGGAATACAAAGAAAAACGGTTCAAAGATGTAGCATACTTCGAACCGTTCTATCTCAAGAATTTTGTCGCGACGGTAAGCCGCAAGAAACTTTTCTGACCTTACCAGAAGGTATCATTTCAGAAGTCTGTCCAGCACCTTGCGCAGGGATGCCGCATCCGTCATCCTTTCCTGCTGCAGCTCGCCTCCGGAGAGGACGAACGATACCGGCAGGACGGTGACATTATATGCAGATACCGCCGGTGAGGCCGCTCCCAGACCATCGCACACATTGATCCAGCCAAGACCTTGCTCCCTGACCACACGCGCCCATCCGGCCTTGTCGGTCGAAACGGCTACCTGATATATCTCAAGCCCCTTGCCGGCATACCTGTCGTACAGCGGTTTGAGGACATCATTGTTGAACATCTTCTGCACAGGCTGCGCAGGATCCCAGAAATGCAGAAGGACCACCTTTGCATCCACGCCGCTCAGCTTCCGCTTCACTCCCTGCACATCCGGCAGGTCTATGTCGAGGTAGTTTACCTGCTCCGCAGTCCTGATCTTGTTGGACATCTCCATCATCCTGTACCGTCTGTCTGCCTCCTGACGGAGAGCCTTGACATACCTGGATTCAGGATAGACAGTCTCGAGAGAATCGCTCACATTGGCAAAATGTATGGCATCCGTCTGCTGTCCGAACACCGGAAGATTGGTCCCGACCATCTGGAACAGGACAGGCACCACAGTCATTGAATACGGGTTGGACATCACATATTTCAACCTGCCCCTGTAATACCTGACATATTCCTGGGCAAGCTCCCTCCTCAATGTATCAGCCTCTGCAGAAGCCTGGTCCGCAGCCTCAAGCATAGTGGAAAGGGAAATGAACCTCGCAGAGAAATCCGCCAGATCCTGCTCCACCTGCCGCAGTTTCTCCGACTCCTCAGAGCCTGTCACGGTATATGTTCCGAGGGTGTCGGCCTCGACAGTCACCCTCTCGCCTTTCTGGAGAAGCAGAGATGCTATCTTCGTGTCCTTATAGAAAAGATATACGAACTCAGGCTGCGCCTTTCTGACATCGACCCTGCAGGAGAAATTCCCTGAAGCATCCGTCTTCACGGTATCGAGCACTTCGTACCTGTTGATATCCAGAAGTTTCACTATAACTTCCGAATCAGGGGCCCCTGCCACTGAACCCTTAACGGATGCCTTGCCGACACAAGAGACAAGGGCGGCAGCTATGAATCCGTAGCAGGCCGCATACAGGACATATCTACCGAAGTTTCTCATATTCTTTCAGGATTGATGCTGCAATGGCAGCCATCTCATCGGAAGGCAGCTCCAGCTTGCTCTTTTTGAAATCCATATCAGCCTCGCTCTGGAGAGGGACAAGATGGATATGGGTATGCGGCACCTCCATCCCGAGCACGGCCACACCGACCCTCTTGCAAGGGATAGCATTCTTAATGGCGATGGCCACCTTGCGGGCGAAATTCCACAGGCCGGAATATGTCTTCTCATCAAGATGGAAGATATAGTCATCCTCCAAATGCTTGGGGATGACCAGGGTGTGCCCGGCCGCCATAGGAGCTATGTCAAGGAAGGCATAGAAATCATCGTCCTCCGCCACCTTGTATGATGGGATCTCCCCGTTGGCGATTTTTGTAAAAACTGTTGCCATAGTCTATAAAGTAATATCCAGTATCTCGAACTTGATGACTCCTGACGGGACATGGGCCTCAACAGTCTCACCCTTGGAGTGTCCCATAAGAGCCTTGCCTATAGGCGTGGTCGCGGCCAGCCTGCCGTGGGCGAAATCCGCTTCGCTCTCCCCCACAAGAGTGAACTCCATCACCATTCCGTTGGACAGGTTCTTCACTTTCACCTTGTTGAGCATCTGCACCTTCTCGGTACCTATCTGGGACTCGTCGATAACCCTTGCGTTCGCCACAAGGTCCTGAAGCTTCGCAATGTTCAGTTCCAGAAGTCCCTGGGCCTCTCTTGCCGCCTCGTATTCGGCATTTTCCGAAAGGTCGCCTTTGTCCCTTGCCTCTGCAATCTGCGCGGAAATCACAGGACGCTGAGCCACGGCATCCGCCAGATCCTTCTTCAACTTATCCAGACCCTCCTGGGTCATATAATGAATAGCCATAATGTTAAAAAATTTAATGCCTTCAGGCAAATTATTCCACAATCAGTTCTATACAGACAAATCAAAAAGGAGTTCTGTTGTATTCCTACACAGAACCCTTTCCTTGCAAATATAGGAAATTTTTCCGAATGTTCCCTATTCCTTGAACTTGGGAGACATAATTTCTGAATAGATGACCAGTTTTTTCAGGTCTATCTTCTCCTTTGCCGGATGCGGCTTCTCTCTGTCCGCCTGTTTCCGGACAGCCTCATCCTGCAGGTCCTTGTTTTCGCTGTCAGGCTTCATATACTGTATCTATCAGGTTAATGCATAATTCCCTGTCCTTTGCCAGCTGCTCCTTCAGAGCATCCATCGAACCGAACCTTATCTCTTTCCGTATCCTCCTGACAAAGGAAAGGCTGATATCAAGGCCGTATATGTCCTCATCGAACCCGAAGATATTGGTCTCTATGGTCCTCGCGTTCCCTTCCCTCACTGTCGGGCGGTTCCCGATGTTGCACATACCCCACCTTTCTTCACCCAGAGTCCTCACCTTCACAAGATACGCCCCGTTCTCCGGGACCAGCTTCAAAGGTTCGTAAAGTTCCATGTTGGCTGTCGGGAAACCCATTGTCTTGCCCAGGTTCTCTCCCGAGACCACTACGCCTGTAAGCCTGTAGTCGTATCCGAGCATCCCTGCCGCCGTCTGCATCTCCCCCGCCTCTATCATAGCCCTGATCCAGGTGGAGCTGACCGCTGTCCCGGTATCCGAATCAAGCCTGTCAGCAAGGACCACTTCAAGTCCGGCGCTCTCCGCAGCCCTGGCCGCATCCTCAACAGTCCGGCAGTCGCAGCCGACCCTGTTGTCATAACCGAGGACGACGGCCTTGCCTCCGAATCTCCCTGCCACATATTCTCTGAAATATGTCTCTGCTGTGAGACGGCTGAATTCCCTGGTGAACTCCACGACCTCTATTCTGTCTACCCCGAGGGACCGGATAAGCTCCTTCTTCTCGTCAAGGGAGGTCAGCAGGCGCAACGAACCGGCATCGCATTGAAGCACATTGCGGGGATGAGGCCAGAATGTCACCACCAGGCTCTCATCTCCGCGTGCCTTTGCCGTCTCCACGAGACGGTCCAAAACAAGACGGTGACCGGCGTGGACACCGTCGAAAAAACCGGTCGCTATAACCATCTTACAAGTTCAAAATCCTGTCTGTGAGGAAGCAGAGGATTCCTGGCATAGATCCTGGCAGCCACCTGGTACAGACCTGTGGTCTGGGGCAGAAGGGAAGCCTCGTACCTGACCACACCATCATTGCTCTCCACCGGAGTGAACTCGAAATGTTCCTGTATATGGAGCGCACCTTTCGAATCGGATGACGCAAACAGAAGCTCTACACCGACATCTTCAGGCTGCAGGTCTCCAATGCTGAGCACCACCTCCGCATGGAATTCCTTGCCGAGGGCGATGTCCTCGTGCGAACTGTCAGGCTTCACCATGGATATCACACCTACATTCTGCCACTCCCTGCGAAGATGCTTCTTCCATGCCGCAATCTGGCGCGCCACCTTGTAGTCATCGGCCACAAGACTCGCAGTCCTCTCCGCCTGAGGGTTGTAATACTGGACGATATAGTCCGTCAGCATCCTGTTGGTGGTAAAGTTGCAAGCCACCTGGGCCACTGTGTTCTTGATATATCCTATCCACTCGGATGAACGGCCATCCGCATCCACATTATAGAATGCAGGGGCTATCTCGTTCTCGATAGTGGCATAGATTGTGGCGGCATCAAGTTCATCCTGATAGTTAGGGTCATCGTATGTGCTCTCCATCGGAAGAGCCCATCCCGCTCCCGGCCTGTAGCCCTCGACCCACCATCCGTCAAGGACAGAGAAATGCATGACACCGTTCATGGAAGCTTTCTCCCCGGATGTCCCGGAAGCCTCCTGAGGTCGGGTCGGATTGTTCATCCACACATCCACTCCCTGCACAAGATATTTGGCAAGGGTGATGTCATAGTCCGGGACGAACACTATCTTGCCGATGAACTGCTCCATCTTGGAGATGTCCACAATCTTCTTGATCAGGTCCTGGCCTGCCTTGTCGGCAGGATGCGCCTTGCCAGCGAAAATGAACTGGACAGGCCTTGCAGGATCGTTGACAATCTCGTTGAGCCTGTCGAGGTCGCGGAACAGCAGATATGCCCTCTTGTAGGTGGCGAAACGCCTTGCGAAACCTATCGTCAGGACATCATCGCGGAGAGTCTCCTTGATGGTGACTATCTGCTTAGGTGAATAATGGTTGGTCGCGGCCGGGTTAGAGAGCCTGTCCTTGACCTCATCTATCAGTTTCTTGCGGAGCCTTGTCCTGACATTCCACACCTCCTCATCCGAAACCTTGTATATCCCCTCGAAGCAGGACTTGTCATAGTGGTGCGTCTTGAACTCATCGCCGAACACCTTTTCGTGGATATCCTTCCACTCCTGGGCTGTCCACGTCGGGTAATGTACGCCGTTAGTCACATAGCTTACATAGAGTTCCTCCGGAAGATATCCGGGCCACATGTTCGAGAACATCTCGCGGGTCACCTCCCCGTGAAGCCACGACACCCCGTTCATGTTCTGGGACATATTGGCCGCAAGGATACTCATCGAGAACTTCTCGTTCACATCCTCGCCATTCAGCTTGCCCAGCCCCATCATGGTGGTCCAGTCTATCTTCAGCCTCTGTGGATAGTGCCCTATGTATTTGCGGAGAAGACCTTCATCGAAAGTATCATGCCCCGCAGGGACCGGAGTATGGGTGGTGAACAGCGAGGATGCCCTCACGACTTCAAGAGCCTCAGGGAAATCGAGGTTGTCGTTGTTGATATATTCCCTCAACCTTTCCAGGCCGATGAAAGCGGCATGGCCCTCGTTGCAGTGGTAGATTTCAGGATTGAGACCGAGCTTGCGCAGGGCACGGATACCTCCCACACCCAGCAGGAGCTCCTGCTTCAGCCTGTTCTCCCAGTCTCCGCCATAGAGATGATGTGTCACACTCCTGTCTTCAGGCAGGTTGTCCTCATAGTCAGTATCCATCAGATACAGTTCCGTACGGCCCACATCCACTCTCCACAGCCTTGCGTTCATGGTACGTCCCGGGAACGCCACGCTCACTACCATCCAGTTGCCATCCGCATCCCTGACCGGAGATGCAGGAATCTTCATAAAATTCTGCGCATCATACTTCGCCACCTGCTCTCCCTGTGCAGACAGCATCTGGGTGAAATATCCGTATCTGTACAGCAGTCCGACAGCCACCAGATTGGTGTTCATATCGCTGGTCTCCTTCAGATAGTCTCCTGCAAGGATACCAAGTCCGCCGGAATATATCTTCAGGGAGGTGTCAAGCCCGTATTCCATACAGAAATACGCGATGGAAGGCGACTTGCGCTCAGCCTTGAGAGCCATATAGGCGTTGAACTCATCCATGACGGACTTCAGGCTGCCCAGAAATGCAGGATCGTTCTCCAGAGCCCTGTATCTCTTGAGCTTCACCTTGTCCAGCATCGCTATCGGATTCTCTCCGGACTCCTCCCAGGCCTGCTCATCCACAGACCTGAAAAGATTCTTTGCAGACTCGTTCCAGCACCACCACAGATTTCGCGACAGGGTCTCGAGTCCTTTAAGACTGTCCGGCAGATGCCTTGATACAAAGACACTGTTCCAGGATGGTTTGTTAACATCTATCTTCTTGTAATGCATAGTCTTATCATCTCTTACTTCCGGGAATGCCCCTTTCTCCGCAATCACTTTCACAAGTGCTTCGGAATAGGCTTTCTTATAATACACAATGTTGTTTTCCCAGAGAGCTATCTCCGACACCTCCCTGGCGTTGTCCATATAGGCTTTCCGTTCCTCCTTTGTCAGGCGGGCTATCTCCTTTACCCTGCCCACGACATCCTCGACGACATTCCTGTAATTGGAGTCGTTGCGCGGAATGACGGTGATACCGGGATGTTCCCCTTTGCTGTGCTCCTTGACCCAGAGCCCGAACCCGGCGAGGGTCGTAGTCGCCGTAGGCACCTTGAAGGCAAGACTTTCCAGCGGAGTATAGCCCCACGGCTCATAATAGGATGGGAAGAGGGTCAGGTCAAGACCGGCAAGGAGGTCGTAATAGGTCATATTGAACACCCCATCGTTCCCGTTCAGATACGATGGGATGAAATATACCTTGACCTTGTCTCCGACAGCATTCTTGAAGTTCAGCTCGTTGAGCCTTCTCGAGATGATATCGTACTCCGGATCGATCAGATAATGGGAAGTCCTTGTCACATAATCAGCAGAGCCGGTTCCTGACAGCTTTGCCACCAGCTCCTTGTCAGGACCGTTGTTGCCGGAAGGGATGAATATGAAAGCCTGTATGCTCTTGCCCTCGAATGAGGAACGGTTGAGGCTGTCCAAGGCATCGATGAATACATCTATACCCTTGTTTCTCCATTCATAACGTCCTCCGATACCCACGAAAATGGAATTTTCAGGGACCGGTTCCCCTGACATCGCCGTCGCGACCTCGACAAGTTTAGACCTGGCAGCCGACCTCAGCTGTGCATATTCCTCATCTGTTGGCGGAGTGAAATCGTTCTCGAACCCGTTCGGGGTAATCACATCCACATCCCTCTGGAGGAACTGCTTGCACTCCCTTGCAGTGATCTCGCTCACTGTGGTGAAGATGTCCGCGTTCTGGGCGGACTTCTTCTCGAGAGAATGCCTCGCAAGCACATTGAAATCCCTGGCCTTGGCATCGCCATCATACAGAGACATAGAGTCATACAGAGGAAGGTTGTTGCCTGCAAGGCAGCGTCCCACTACTGTCGCATGAGTCGTGAACACTGTCGCAATCGGGAGCTGCGTACCCTTTATATAAAGGAGTCCGGCCCCGGTCATCCATTCATGGAACTGTGCGACCACTTTGTCGGCAGGACTGAGGTTATACCTGTAGAAGCTCTCTATCACTTTACCTGCGGCATACCCGAACAGGGCCGATTCCTTGTAGTCCCAGTTGCCCGTCAGCGAATCAACTCCGAAACGTTTCCAGTACTCTGTCAGAATATTGTTCTGGTCCGTCAGGAACTGCTTGAAATCCACCAGTATGGCAGTCGGCTGCCCGTGGATGTTCCATCTCCCGACACGCAGCCGCAACCCCTCGGACGCAGCCTGTGCCTTCCAGTCCCGGTACAGAAGCGGATCCTCGATGAAATCCGGATTGTTCTCGGTATCCATCCATACATCAGGCCCCACCAGGATATGGTGTCTCTTCAGCTCTGTCTTGAGATACAGAGACTTGGTCGCAAGGACGGTGTATATGCCGCCCACTTTGTTGCAGACCTCCCAGCTGACTTCAAACAGATAGTCAGGTCTGATCAATTCATTGTTCATTTACTTTGCCTTCTTTGTTGTCTTTGAGGCAGCCTTTACAGCCGTCTTTGCAGCCGCCGGCTTCTTTGTTCCGGCGGTTTTGGCGGCCGGTTTCTCCGCAGCTTTCACTGCTGTCCTGGATGCGGCCTTCCTGACGGTCTTCGCGGCAGGCTTGCCTGTTTTCTTTACCGCTTTTCCGTTTTTTGAACCGGCAAAGTTAGCATCAGAAACTGAAATTGCATCATCAACCCTCAAAATAAAATCGCTGAGGACATTCATATAATTTATAAATGCCTCATACGGAGTATCATACGGATTGAAATATTTATGTACAGCCCCATCTGAGAAGAACTTGGTACACATATAATAGAAATGGTCGCTCTCCTGTAGGTGGCCATAATCCGACCACAGATCCTCGTTGTCAAGCAGGGCAAGCTTCTCTTCCTGGCTGTAAAGTTTCTTGAAAGCATCGTTCTGGAGCTCGTTGCCGAGCCAAGCCGTCACATCCCTCTCCTCATCAGCCCAGGAGATAGGATCCGGGACATCCAGCTGGGCCACAGGCTTATGTTTCCCCGCAGCCTCGGTAGGGGTCACGAACTCGAACTCACCATCTTTCTTCACAGCCTCCGGGAAATATCTCATAAAATCGAAAATGCCGCTCTGCGCACTCTGGTGCTCCCCGAAAGTCTCATAGTCCATAAACAGGTTGACAATCTCATCGTTCTGGGCAGCAGTCTTGATCCATGACAGATACTTGTCTCCTGTCAAAGGCCAGTCTGACCAGTTGCGGTCAGAGAACCTGAACGCGATATCATCGCTAAGGGACGAGTTCTTCAGCAGAAGGCTGAGCTTAGGTGCATTGGCGCAGGCATATATGTAGTTAGGGCTTTTCCATCCGAGCACATGCTTCGCACCTTCGGTGAGCATTGTCTTGAATCCCATATCATAAACCATCTCCCCGATGGCATCGGAATAGATAAGCTCCGTATTCCTGAAAGCCTTGGGAGTCACGCCGAAATAATGCTCGATTGTCTCCCTGTGCTTCTCTACCTGATGCTTGAACTCTTCAGGGGATGCGAGAGATGCAAGGGAATGGTAATATGTCTCCGAAAGGAACTCAACACTCCCGGTGGCCGCAAGTTTGCGGAAACTGTCTATCACCTCAGGAGCATACCTGTCAAACTGCTCCAGCACGGACCCGGAAATGGAGAACGCCACCTTGAACTCTCCCTTGTATGCATTGATAAGTTCGAGGAGAAGCTGGTTCATAGGGAGATAGCATTTCTGGGCCACCCTGCGCAGGATAGTCCTGTTGGCAAAGTCATCATAATAATGGGAGTCCTTCCCTATGTCAAAGAACCTGTACAGTCTCAATCTGTTAGGCTGATGCACCTGGAAATACAGGCAAATACTTTTTTTCATAACTCGTCGATAGGTTTAAGTAATTATTTGTTTATCACTGATTCATACACTTTCTTGACCTTTGAGGCTGCATTGGTCCACTTCAGGGCGTTGACCTCATCATGTCCGCACCGTGATGCGAGGGCGGCTATCGCAGGATAGTTGAGCAGGCCGTAGATTGCATCCGACATGGCATCCACATCCCAGAAATCCACCTTGAGCGCATATTTCAGCACCTCTGCGCATCCCGACTGCTTGGATATGACCGATGGCACGTATGTCTGCATGGCCTCGAGCGGAGAGATTCCGAAAGGCTCCGAAATGGACGGCATCACATACACATCCGAGAGAGCGAACATCTTCTGCACCTCCTTGCCGCGCAGGAATCCAGTAAAATGGAACCTGTCGGAAATGCCGAGACGGGCCACATGGCGGATACACCTGTTGAGCATGTCCCCGTTGCCGGCCATGACGAACCTGACATGAGGACAGCGCTTGAGCACCTTGGCAGCCGCCTCTATGAAATACTCCGGACCTTTCTGGTATGTCACCCTCCCGAGGAAGGTGACCACCTTGTCCTTGACCCCCCTCTCGACCTCGATGTTCTCCCGTCCGCTGAAATCGACCGCATTGTGGACAGTCACCACCTTGTCCGGAGATATGCCGTACTTGTTGATGACGATATTCCTGGTCAGGTCGCTCACGGCGATGACCCTGTCGGCCGCCTCCATGCCTTTCTTCTCAAGGTCATATACCCTCGTGTCTATCTTGTCATCGCTCGCCCTGTCGAACGATGTGGCATGTACATGCACGACAAGAGGCTTGCCGGTAAGCTGCTTGGCGCCGATCCCGGCAAGATATGTCAGCCAGTCATGGGCATGGATTACATCTATCTCATCCCTGTGCTGCATGGCTATTGTCGCCCCGACCATGGCATAGCGGGCGACCTCCTCCATGAGGTTGGAGCCGTATTTGCCTGAAAACTTGTATTTCTGCCCGTACTGGACACGGAAATTCTTGATCTGGCGCTTCCTCTCCTCCTCCACCATTGTGGTGAAATCCTGAGGATCCACATACGGTATCATGTTGGATCCGATATGCACGAACTGGACCTTGCCGAGGAACTCATCCACACTTGCCGTCACGGTATCCACCGGCACATCGCTCGCATTGATTATCCTCACGGCGCTCTGGTCCTCATCCCCGGATGCGGAAGGCATCACGAAAAGGACCTCGACACCGTTCGCCGCCAGACCTTTGGTCATTCCGTAGCAGGCTGTCCCCAGACCTCCTGCGATATGTGGAGGAAACTCCCATCCGAACATCAGCACTTTCATTTCTTTCCCTCCTTTCTGTATCTGTTCATCAGACTGTCTATCGTGAGAAGCGCGGCAGTGCTGCATGCACTGGCAATCGCCCCGTGAGGCTCGTGAGGTGGATCTCCGTCATAAAGTTCGGCGAACACTCCGACACCGTGCTTGTTGATGTCCTCGTAGAACCCCTCTGTCAGCCACTCGGCCTTCTTGTAGAAGGCTGCACCCATCATTCTGAAGCAGATTGCGATATACGGGGCAAGGAGAGAAGGGAATGCGCATCCGTTGTGATATGCGAGGTCGCGGTCTGTCTGCGAGCCTTCATATACACCTTTATACTTGATGTTGCGCGGAGACAGGGTCCTGATGCCACGCCTTGTGACAAGCTCGTTGGAAATCACTGTCATCACTTCCGACTTGACCTCATCATCCACCGGAGAATATGTCAGATATACGGCAAACATCTGGTTCGGACGGACATCCAGATTCTGTCCGTTGCCATCCACATAGTCTGCCAGATATCCGTGTTCGGCATTCCAGAACACAGGCTGGAAATTCTGTTTCACGAGATCCCTGACAGGAGTCCACTGCGCGACAAACCCGTTGTTTTTCTTCGGGCCGTACTTCGTCTCCATATCTATGGCAAAGCACAGTGCATTGTACCAGAACGCATTGGTCTCCACCTGGTAACCAGCCCTCTCATTGACTGGCTGACCTGAGATATAGGTGTTCATCCAGGAAAGTGCCGTCCAGTCCATCTGCGCCCACAGGAGCCCGTTAGGATGCATTGTCACCTCACGCCTGCGTCCCGGGGCATAGCTCTCTATAATCCCCTTGAGCGTAGGCCCGTATTTCTTCCACACCCTCTTCTCATCTCCCGTGAACTCTATATACTGCTGTATAGTGTCAGTCAGCCTGAGAGGAGACTCCACCTGGGTTGTCCTGTGGAAAAGCCTCTCCTGTTCATCCGCGATGAGGGTGTCGAGAATCTTCTCGAATTCGGCCGCATTGCCATCGGCATAGATGGTAAGTCCCGGCAGCGACTCTATCGTCTCCCTGAGCAGTCCCGTCTGGAGCCATGAAAGCCCTGCGTTGATCTGCTCCTTGCCGTTGTGACGGCATTTCAGCATCTCCGCATTGCGCACCAGGAGATCATGGAAGTCTTTTATAGGCGGCATCTTCGCCACGATGTCATCAAACCTGCGCTTCAGACCGCGCACGCTGACTTCAGTGACGGATGCAGACAGGACCACGGATTCGCCCGGCTTGAGTTCCGTCGTGAACTCGCCCGGCACGAAGAGGTCCTCAGTGCAGTCGAACCCTCTCCTGTATTCATCGGAATAGGTTATCCCGTTATACCAGTAAGGCATCTTCTTGAAGACAGCCTTTCCGCTAAGCTGCAGGTTGAGGTCGGGAAAGCCATCGTACATCCTGTATGCTACACCGCCCGGAATGTCCCTGCCTTCCGTATTGGCCTCCCCGTTCTGGTGGGTCAGGCTGTGCACATTCCTGAACGCCAGGAACGGCTTGAGTTTAAGCACTGTCTTCTGCGGAGCTCCGAGCAGGGTGTACTTTATGAGCACCTGGCCGTTGTCAGGCACCATAAGGATGGACTTGCTGAACAGGATATCCCCCACCTTGTAGACCAGCTCGGGTACAGGATCGGCATCGAAATCAATGATATACTTGTGCCCCCTCGGCTCGTATATATCACCGTAGCAGTGGATGCCCAGGTTAAACTGCTTGCCGCCCATAATAAGACTCTCATCGACAGACGAGAGGAGCATATACTTCCCTCCGCCGAAATTGTCTACAGGCACGGCAAGAAGCCCGTGGTAGCGTCTGGTATTGCAGCCCACAAGCGAGGTGTTGCAATACGCACCTGTCTCGTTCGCCAGGATTATCTCCCTCTTGAGCGAATACTCCAGGTTGACAAGTTCGGACTTGTTGAATTTTAGAAAAGCCATACTTGCTATAATTTAATTTAGGTTAACATTAATCTATCTTCTTGAGGACCAAGGCACAACGGCTCGGTAGATAAAGAATCAGAGAGTCATCGAATGTCTGGTTGCCATTCCTTGACTTCGTATGCACCGTAAGATGGGTCTCCCCACGTCCGAGGCGGGCGAAGCCGTCAAACTCTTTCTCATCCGTATCAAGTATCACGGCATATTTCCCGGCCGGTGCAGAGAAAGCATAATCCGAGAAAGATGATGACGGATTGAAATTGAGCGCAAAGATACAATTTATTCTTTTGAAAATGAGAATTTTTTTCTCTTCATCCTGCACCAGAAGCTCCGGTCTTTCGGCAAGCAGCCCCTCTTCCTTGCAAAGAGAGATCATCGCCCTGTCGAAATTGTTCAGATACCGGTATCGGAGATAGTCCGGCTCCATAAGCGACCACTGCCTTCTCGCGTATTTGTAGGACCAGCCGTTTCCCTCCCTCGGGAAATCTATCCACTCCGGATGCCCGAACTCGTTGCCCATAAAAGTGAGGTAGCCATCGCCTGCCGTGGCCATTGTCACAAGCCTTATCATCTTGTGCAGGGCAATGCCCCGGTCAACCACAGGAGACTGGGACTCCATATTCATGGAAGTGTACATCTCCTTGTCCATCAGACGGAAAATTATGGTCTTGTCACCCACCATAGCCTGGTCGTGGCACTCCGCATAGCTGATGGTCTTCTCATCCGCCCTCTTGTTGGTCAGCTGCCACCACATCTCCCCCATACTCCATTTCTCATCCGGCAGCTCCTTGATCCACTTTATCCAGTTGTCAGCCACTCCCATACTCATCCTGAAGTCAAACCCCACACCCCCCGACTCGAACGGAGCGGCCAGCCCGGCCATCCCGCTCACATCCTCCGCTATGGTGAAGGCATCCGGATCTATCTCCTTGACCAGCATGTTGGCCAGGGCGAGATATGTGACAGCGTTCTCATCCACGCCTTTGTTGAAATAGATGTCATATCCGGTGAAATCCACGCCGAGACCGTGGTTCCAGTACAGCATACTTGTCACTCCATCGAAGCGGAAGCCGTCCAGATGATACTCCTCCAGCCAGTATTTGCAGTTGGAGAGGAGGAAATATTTCGTCTCATCCTTGCCGTAGTCGAA
>JADIMB010000035.1 GCA_017694995.1 Candidatus Cryptobacteroides faecavium
CTTTTCCAAATTTTTCCACTTGGGCTCCGGCGTCTTCCTGCGGGCTTGCAATACGGGCGGATTGTGCGGATAATCAGTAAAAAGAATTTTCGGAAAAATTCAAAACAGTTTCTTAAATTTGCCGGACTGAATAAAACGGAATCAGAATTATGCATATAGCAATAGCAGGAAACATCGGCAGCGGAAAGACTACCCTTACCAAGATGCTGGCTGCCCATTATGGCTGGACGCCTAAGTTCGAATCTGTGGACTATAATCCTTATCTGTCTGATTTTTATGAAGATATGGAAAGGTGGTCTTTCAATCTCCAGATTTATTTCCTGAACAGGAGGTTCAAGGATGTGGTGGAAATCGCCAAATGCAAGGATGTGATAATCCAGGACAGGACAATATATGAAGACGCGCGCATTTTCGCCCCGAACCTCCATGCCATGGGACTGATGAGCACACGTGACTTCGAGAATTATTCCGACCTTTTCGACCTGATGATGTCCCTTGTGAACCCGCCTGACCTGCTTGTCTATCTGCGTTCTTCCATACCGAACCTCATCGCGCAGATCCAGAAGAGGGGGAGGGAATACGAGAAAAGCATAAGGATCGACTATATAACGGGACTTAACGAGCGGTACGAAAAGTGGATCTCCTCGTACAGGCACAGGCTGCTGGTCATAGATGTGGACAGGATAAAGTTCGAGAACAGGCCGGAGGATTTCCAGCAGGTGACCGACAAGATTGACGCGGAGCTCTTCGGACTTTTCTCTACTGACAACGCATAGGTTTGCCCGCTCCGGGATGCCGCATATTAATAGAACACAAATAATAACACTGAAATCATGACAACACCAAGACTGACAATCATCCAGTTTGTGGATAAGTATGTGGAGAAATACTCCTCCAATGTGTTCCTGTGGGAGAAGCGCGGGAAGGAATGGACACAGACTACATTCGCCCAGACAAGGGAGCAGGGGCACAGGATCGGGGCCGGACTCATGGCCCTGGGACTGCAGAAAGGCGAGAAGGTGGCCCTGCTGTCGGAGGGGCGGAACCTCTGGGTGACAGGGGAGCTCGGTATCCTGTATGCAGGAGCTGTGAATGTGCCGCTTTCTATCAAGCTGGAAGAGTCCAATGACCTGGTGTTCAGGATCAGGCACTCCGACGCGAAATATGTGATGGTGTCGGCCCAGCAGCTCCCGAAGATAAGGAAGATACTTCCGGAACTGCCGCAGGTGGAGAAGGTGATTGTCCTGGACGGGCTGCCTGAGTACATGGAGAACGAGATCTCCATATCGGAGATAATGGAGATGGGGGACAGGTTCCTCTCGGAGAACGGGGAGATGTTCCGCCAGAGGTACGAGTCTGTCGGGCCGGATGACTATGCCAACATAAGCTATACCTCGGGCACGACAGCTGACCCTAAGGGCATCCTCCTGACACACAGGAACTACACGGCAAATGTCGAGCAGGCCCAGTCTGTGATAGGTGTCACTCCTCAGGACCGGATGCTTATCATCCTTCCTCTTGACCACTGCTTCGCTCATGTGGCCGGATTCTATACCATGATGTCATACGGGGCGTCCATAGGCACTGTCCCTGCAGGACGCACTCCGATGGAGGCTTTGAGGAACATCCCGATGAGCATCCAGGAGCTAAAGCCTACGGTCATGCTGAGTGTCCCGGCCCTTGCCAAGAATTTCAAGAAGAACATCGAGGCCGGTGTCAAGGCCAAGGGGCCTAAGGTGGAGAAACTCTACCATACGGCCCTGAAGATGGCGATAGAGTACAACAAGGAGGGGTACAACAAAGGCGGATTCTCCCAGGCATGGAAGAAGCCTCTTCTGGCCTTGTTCGACAAGCTTGTTTTCAAGAATGTACGTCAGGCCCTCGGGGGACAGATGAAATTCTTTGTAGGAGGGGGAGCCCTTCTGGATATAGACCTGCAGAGATACTATTATGCTATAGGGATACCTATGTATCAGGGGTACGGTCTCTCGGAGGCTACACCTATAATTTCCGCCAATGCTCCGGCCAGGCATATCCTGGGCTCTTCAGGATGTGTGGTCAAGCCGATGGATATAAAGATATGCGACACGGACGGGAACGAGCTGCCGTACGGGGAGAAGGGGGAGATCGTGATCAGAGGGGAGAATGTGATGGCCGGTTACTGGAAGAACCCGAAAGCCACTGCAGAAACCGTTGTCGACGGATGGCTCCATACCGGGGACATGGGGTATATGCGGGACAAGGATTTCCTGTATGTGGTAGGCCGGTTCAAGTCGCTGCTCATCAGTGCAGACGGAGAGAAATACAGCCCTGAGGGCATAGAGGAGTCCCTGGTGGAGAATTCAAAATATATTGACCAGGTCGTGCTGCACAACAGCCAGGACCCTTATACCATTGCCCTTCTGGTCCCTAACAAGGACGCCCTGAAGGCTTATGTGAAGGAGTCCTCCCCGGGACTTGCGCTTGATTCCGTACAGGCCGGGAGACTGATGCTGGAGAAGATCCAGGACGAGGTCAACTCTTACCGCAAGGGCGGCCGTAACTACGGGGCATTTCCTGAAAGATGGCTTCCTGCCGCTGTCTGTGTGCTCCCCGAGCCGTTCACCGAGCAGAACCACATGGTGAACAGCACCATGAAAATCGTCAGGGGAAAAGTGGAGCAGGCCTATAAGGACCGTATGGACTATGCCTATACGCCTGAAGGGAAGGACATTATGAACCACATGAATATGGCGGCGCTTGCAGCTCTGCTGAAATAAACAGCAAGCCGAGAGCAGAGGACGAACCTGTCCGGACTATGCCGAGGCGCAGCGAGATTGTAAACGAAGTTTAAAATAAATTGCAGTAATCTGATGAATTTCAATGTTTTTCCCCGGTCCGGCCTTGCCGTATGGGTGTCTGCCGTCCTGCTCATGACTGTCTCCTGCGGAAGAGAGGAAAGGGTGATTCCCGCAAATTCCCTTTCCTTTGATGATGTGTCATATATCGATGATGTGTTCCCGATAGAGTATGAACTGGCGGAGGGCGAGCCTGTTGATCTGGGCATACTCGGGATTGACAATATGTATCTGTACGACACTCTCATGTTTTTCAACACTCCGGACAAGTCCGGCGGGGTGTCGGTCGTCAGTTCCTCGTCCCATAAGGAACTGGGGAAATTTTTCAGGACAGGACGCGGTCCCGGGGAGGTCGCATTCCCGCCGTTCGTCAACAATTTCCAGATGTACCGCAAAGACGGTCACCTGTTTGCCTCGGCCCTCAATGTCACAGGCAACAGCATGTATGATTTTGATGTGACGGCATCTTTGGATACGGGTGATACGGTAGTTGAAAAGGTCGATTCCGTGGTGGCGGACCCTTTCGCACTGAAAGTGTTCAGGATAGACAGTTCAAGGTTTTTCGTGTGCAAGGCAGGAGAAGACAGAAACACTCTGTCCCGGTATATCACAGGTCCGGACAGGAAGGAGCATGTGCCAGTCCCGATGCAGAGGCTTAACAGTGCCCGTGTCACCAAAGGAGAGCCTCAGGAGCAGCAGAGTGAAGACGGGAAAATCAGTTTTGTCATCCCGAATTTCAATATTCTGAGCGGGGATATAAAGTACAGCCCCTCACGGGGACTGATCGTGGAAGTGTCCAGGGAGCTTAACAGTATAAACATATATTCTCCTGACGGAAAGTACATGAAGACTATATGTGCGGTCGGCAGGTCTATAGACAACATAGAGCAGGCCCAGAATGCGGAGCCGGTATTCAGAAGCTCCAAGCTGTCGCTGTACCCGGACTTCTTTGCCGTCATCTACAAGTTCCTGGAAGAGGACAAGGGCTATATACGGATTTTCAGTTATGAGGGTGATGCCCTTGCCCAGATAGGGATCCCTTCCGGGGTGAATTCTTTCGGGTTCGATATCCGGAACGGAAGCCTTTATACGCTGGAGTCTTCCACGGAGACACTTATGAAGTATGCTGTAGGCGGCCTGCTTGACCGGCTCACGGAATGAAAGAGATGAAAAATCCCCATGAAAGTTCAGGTAATCCGTTTGTAATCAGATGTCTGGATACTGCGGGATACCGTCCCGTCCATCAGATTCCCCCTACAGTTTCCCGGTCGGACAGCTTTCTGTATCTGCGGGATGGAGAGGTCCTGGCAGACGCAGGGACCGAGCCTTTCCTTGTGTGTGCCGGGCAGTTCCTCCTTATTCCGGAAGGGACTCCGTTCTCTATCAAATATTACAACGGGAGCCGGGGCTATATGGGCGCCTTCTCCCGTCATTTCCTCAAAAGCCCCAACCTCGGTATCCTGTACTGCCGGACTCCCACTATAGTCGCTGTCCCGGAAGAAGACAGGGGTTTCGTGGCTTCTCTCGCGGATAAGCTTTTCCGTGAACAGCATGAGGGGGAGCAGCCGGGAGAGATGCTTTTGTGTACGCTTGACCTTCTCCTGAAGCAGATCGACTCTCTGGCGGAAAGCGGCCGTGACCGTGCCGGAAACCCGTTGTGCGGCAGATTCCTGGACATGGTCTTTGACAGGGGGACGGCTTTGACGGGCGTGTCGGCCTACGCGGGAAAGCTGGGTGTTTCCCCCAACCATCTTAACCGTGTGGTGAAAACCGGTACGGGGCGCAGTGCCGGGGAATGGATAGATATTTCCAGAATCACCTTGTCCAAGTTCCTTCTGAGACAGAGCGGAATGCCGGTAATCGATATCGCTTCCCGCTGCGGTTTCGATGACCAGTCCTATTTTTCACGTTTCTTCAGGAAGCACACCGGCATGACTCCGTCGGAGTTCAGGGCCGGGAGTGAATGACTGGTATGTATAAAAAATCCTAAAACATAAATACATTATCCTAAAAAGCTAAGGGATGTTGAGGTAATTTTGCAGCCGTCAAAAACAGAAACAAGATGCTTCTTCCTTTAGTATTGTCAATATTGTCCGTCAGTGCAGCGGAGCCAGAGCCGGAGAAAGTGATTCTTGACACACTTTCAGAGTCGGTGCTTGTGACTTCCTTCAAGCAGTCCGCTCCGGTGGAGAGGCTTGCCTCCCCAGTTTCGTCAGTGTACCTCAAGGATATGGAAAACAGAGGGCTGAAAAGTCCTAAGGAGCTGTCTTCCATCATCCCAAACCTCCATATTCCGGATTACGGGTCTGCCATGACATCCACCATATATCTCCGCGGGTTCGGCTCCAGGATAGACAACCCTGTCATAGGCCTTTACATCGACGATGTCCCTGTCCTGAACAAGAACAGCTACGATCTCGAGCTCCTCGACATAAGACGTGCAGACCTGATCAGGGGACCGCAGGGCACGCTGTACGGCAGGAACTCCCTGTGCGGAGTCCTCTCACTCACCACCATCTCCCCGATGGCTTACAGGGGGCTGAGGGCCGGTGTGGAATACGGCTCGGCAGGCACTGTGGACGCCCGTGTCTCGTATTACGACAGGACGAAAAGGGGGGCCGGGATAGGCGGTGCCATTGCCTACAGGCGCTCCGACGGCTTCTATACCAATGAGTTCAAAGGAGAGAAGTGCGACCCTTACGATGCCGTTTCTCTCCGGTTCAGAGCCGGGCGGGACTTTTCTCCGTCTTTCGGTATAGAAAACATATTGTGGGGCTCTGTCCTCGGACAGGGAGGCTATGCGTACAGGCTTTACGATACACAGAGCGGCACTCTCAACCCGGTGGAATACAACGACAAGAGTTCCTACCGCCGCCTGAACATCACCGATGCCGTGAAGATGAAGTATTCGGCAGATGACTTCACTCTCAGCTCTGTAACCAGCCTGCAGTTCCTCGCGGACAGGATGGACCTGGACCAGGATTTCACGCCGCGCTCCATGTTCACTCTTATTCAGTCACAGAGAGAAATAGCTGCCACACAGGAGGTTATCTTGAAGCCTAGGGACGGCTGGCGTACCGGCTGGTGGACCTGGCAGACGGGAATCTACGGCTTTTACAGGCACAACTCCATGTCTGCCCCGGTGACCATGAAGGAGGACGGTATAGACAATCTCATCCTCGGGAACGATGCTATCCCTTCATTTGTCAGGCAGATGCTTTCTTTCCAGGAGTCAGAGTTCCCTATCGAAAGCGATTTCAAGCTCCAGACCTACGGGGCGGCGATATACCACGAGTCGTATTTTACAGCCGGAAAATGGACTTTCACAGCAGGCCTGAGGCTTGATTATGAGGGTAATTCCATGCTATACGACAGCAGGGCCACGATTCATTACAAATTCGGGCCGATGATTCCGGACTACCGCGAAGTGAACACTGTGTTCGACGGATGGACCACCAACAGTTACCTGGAGTTCCTCCCGAAAATTTCCGCCCTGTACGATTTCGGTGACTTCAGCGGCAAGGGAGGGTTGAGGCTTTTCGCCACATTCTCGAAAGGCTACAAGGCGGGAGGATTCAATACGCAGATTTTCTCTGACATACTGCAGAACATGATGATAGAGGATCTGATGGCCGATGCCATGGGCAGTCTGACGGGCGGAGGAGGCGGAAGGCCGGGAGCCGGCGCCAAGGCCGGGGCGGGAGTCACGGAAGAGCAGGACAGCGGCAGCCTCACGGCGGAAAACACTTCATATCTGCCGGAGACGAGCTACAACTATGAGCTCGGCGGCAACTTCGATTTCTCCCTGCCAGGCTCAGGGCACAAGCTTTCCGGTTCTGCGTCAGTCTTCTATATCGACTGCCGCAACCAGCAGATAACGGTCTTCCCTGACGGGAACTCTACAGGCCGGATGATGGCCAACGCAGGGCGTTCCGGCAGTTTCGGAGTGGAGGCCCAGGTCCTTTATACGTTGAAGGGACTCTCTCTGTCAGCTTCTTATGGATATACGGACGCCAGATTCATCAAATACGATGACGGCCAGGCCGACTACAGCGGGAACAGAATCCCGTATTCTCCGGCAAATACTTTCAATGCCAGGGCCGGATACAGCTTCGGGTTCCGTTCCGGGATTCTCCGCAGCCTGACGCTTGCGGCCGATGTCTCGGGGACAGGCCGGATATGGTGGGACGAGGCCAATACGCTTTCACAGCCGTTCTATGCCGTCCTCGGGGCTGACCTGCGCCTTTCGTTCGAGTGGTTTGACCTGTTTGCAAGGGGAGAGAACCTTACCGGGACAGATTACAATGTCTTTTATTTCAAGTCAGTGGGCAATTCGTTCTTCCAGACCGGAAAGCCTGCAAGGTTCACTGTCGGCATATCGCTCGACATCTGACGGCTCCGGGGCAATGGCGTTTTCCGTGATGTTGTTGAAAAGTTTCATGCAGGAATAAACCTTAAATGTCTTAACTTTGCCACCCTGTGGCCGGTCCTCGGAGCTTCTAAACCGGTCCCGGGAAACTTTTGAAACGGAAGATGATTATCCGCAAGACTACCCAAATGTTCCTTTCGCCGCAGGCGAGACTCGAGAGAGTCGCGTTGGAGCGTCAGCGTGATTTTCTCTGAAAATCGAAGCAGCGGAAGCGCCGGCGAAGGTAAAGCCTGAGCCGTATGCCCCTGACAGGGGCTGTCGCTTCAGCGACTGGGGTTAAGACGGACAGGCTTTTGGCTTGCCAAAAGCCCTATCGGGTCGCAAAGGCACTGCCTGTGAATTTTAGGAGTAATGATGCGGATAGGCATAAAACGGAAAAACGATGGAGATACTTAAGAGAAACGGCTCTAAGGAGCAGTACGACAGCGGGAAAATAGCAGTTGCGATAGGCAAGAGTTTCCGGAGTACCGGACGGGATGCCGATATGGGGCTGATCGGGCCTATGGTACAGGAAGTGGAGGATGCCGTTTACCGTGACGAGAGCCTCAGAAGCGTGGAGAAGATACAGGATGAGGTGGAGAAAGTGCTGATGGCTCACGGCTTCTTCGCAGAGGCAAAGAATTATATCCTCTACAGATGGACCAGGACAGAAAAGAGGCGGTCCCTTTCTTCCATTCTCCGGCATTTCGGGGATGGGGACGATGCACCGGACGGCGGGCAGGGGCATCTGTGCGGCAGGCTTTCGGGCGTGCTCAGAAAAATACAGGAAGACTATACTGCGGAGGAATATGACCTTTCAAGGCTTTCGGACAAGTTCTCCGGATTCTGCAAACCGGACATGACGTTCCAGGACAGGCTTGAGGCTCTGATAAAGGCCGCTGTCGAGCTCACTGCCCAGGATGCGCCTCACTGGGAGTACATAGCCGGAAGGCTGCTTTCCTTCAATCTGGACCTGCGTCTGGAGGAGGTGGCGGAAAGCGCCGGCCTGCATTCTTTCTATGACAAGGTGCGCTATCTCACTGACGAGGGCCTGTACGGGTCATACATCCTGGAGAACTATACCCGTGCGGAAATATGCGAGGCCGGGACATTCATCCGTCCTGAGCGCAACCTCATATACAACTGGTCGGGACTTGACCTCCTTATAAAAAGGTATATTATCAGGACTCATGCTCACCGTCCTGTGGAGTCGGTGCAGGAGATGTTCCTGGGTATAGCCTTGCATCTTGCCATGCCGGAAAAGACCGGCAGGATGCTCTGGGTCAGGAAATTCTACGATATGCTCAGCCAGCTCCAGGTGACGATGGCCACCCCTACTCTTTCCAATGCGCGCAAGCCTTACCACCAGCTGTCGAGCTGTTTCATAGATACGGTCCCGGACAGTCTGGAGGGGATCTACCGGAGTATAGACAATTTTGCCAAGGTCAGCAAGTTCGGAGGCGGGATGGGCCTGTATTTCGGAAAGGTCAGGGCTACCGGAGGGAATATCCGGGGCTTCAAGGGGGTCGCCGGCGGCGTCATACGGTGGATACGCCTTGTGAACGACACTGCGGTGGCGGTGGACCAGCTGGGCATGAGGCAGGGCGCCGTGGCCGTGTATCTGGATGTGTGGCACAAGGACCTGCCTGAGTTCCTCCAGCTCCGTACCAACAACGGTGACGACCGTATGAAAGCCCATGATGTATTCCCGGCCGTCTGCTATCCCGACCTGTTCTGGAAGATGGCCTCGGAAGACCTGGACCAGCCGTGGCATCTGTTCTGTCCGAACGAGATCATGACAGTGAAGGGGTATTGTCTGGAGGATTATTACGGGGAGGAATGGGAAAGAAGGTACAAGGACTGTGTCAATGATTCCAGGATTTCACGCAGGACAATGACTGTCAAGGATATAGTCCGGCTTGTCCTTAAGTCGGCAGTCGAGACAGGGACCCCGTTCACGTTCAACAGGGACATTGTGAACAGGGCCAACCCGAACTCCCATGACGGCATGGTATACTGCTCCAACCTTTGCACTGAAATTGCCCAGAACATGTCCGGGATAGAGTCCGTATCCACGGAGATAAGGACAGAAAACGGGGACACTGTCGTGGTCTCTTCCACCAGGCCTGGTGATTTCGTGGTGTGCAACCTTGCAAGCCTCTCTCTCGGGCATCTTCCCCTGGAGGATGACGCCAGGATGAAGGACATAGTGAATACGGTTGTCCGGGCCCTGGACAATGTCATCGACCTGAATTTCTATCCGCTTCCTTATGCTAAGATAACCAACCGCAGATACCGCAGCATCGGCCTGGGAGTCAGCGGCTATCACCATGCACTTGCTGTCAGGGGGATACGCTGGGAAAGCGAGGAGCATCTGAAGTTTGCCGACGAGGTGTTCGAGAAGATAAATTTCGCCGCGATTGAGGCAAGCTGCTCCCTTGCCGCGGAGAAAGGCAGGTACAGCTGCTTCGAGGGAAGCGAATGGGAGAGCGGCGAGTATTTCATGAAAAGAGGCTATGATTCCCCTCAGTGGAAGTCTCTGGCTGACAGGGTGTCCAGGACAGGGCTGCGCAATGCGTATCTGCTTGCTGTGGCCCCGACAAGCAGCACCAGCATCATAGCCGGGACTACTGCCGGGGTGGACCCTGTGATGAAAAGGTTCTTCCTGGAGGAGAAGAAGGGATCCATGCTTCCGCGCGTCGCCCCTGCGCTCTCTGACAGGACATGGTGGTGCTACAAAGGGGCTTACATCACTGACCAGAGCTGGAGTGTCCGCGCATGCGGGATCCGCCAGAGGCATATTGACCAGGCCCAGAGCATGAACCTTTATATCACCAACGACTATACGATGCGTCAGGTGCTGGACCTTTACCTGCTGGCATGGAAGTGCGGCGTGAAGACTGTATATTATGTGCGGAGCAAGTCTCTTGAGGTAGAGGAGTGCGACAGCTGCTCCGCATAGGTAAAAACAAAAAGAAATATGACCATGATACTGAAAAAGAATCCTTTATTCAATCCGTCCGGTGACACTGAAGTGAGACTGCGCCGGATGATAGGCGGCAATACCACCAACCTGAATGATTTCAACAACATGAAATACAAATGGGTAAGCGACTGGTACCGTCAGGCCATGAACAATTTCTGGATTCCTGAAGAGATAAACCTTGCGCAGGATGTCAAGGACTATCCGCATCTGGACAGGGCGGAGCGTGCTGCCTATGACAAGATCCTGAGTTTCCTCGTGTTCCTGGACTCGCTGCAGAGCAACAATCTCCCTTCAATCAGCGAGTACATCACGGCGAACGAGGTGAAC
The DNA here is from genome assembly GCA_017694995.1 of Candidatus Cryptobacteroides faecavium. GTDB lineage: Bacteria > Bacteroidota > Bacteroidia > Bacteroidales > UBA932 > Cryptobacteroides > Cryptobacteroides faecavium. The sequence continues at coordinate 10,559 of JADIMB010000035.1, forward strand.
CTGTGCCTTCATATCCAGGCTTACCAGGAGTGTATCCACAGCCAGAGCTACAGTTATATGCTGGACACTATCTGCAGCCCGGAGGAGAGGAACGACATCCTCTACCAGTGGAAGACCGACGGGCACCTGCTGCGCCGTAACACTTTCATCGGGGACTGCTACAACGAGTTCCAGAGCCGCCAGGACGGCTTCACCCTGATGAAGACGGCCATTGCGAACTACATACTTGAAGGTATCTATTTCTACAGCGGGTTCATGTTCTTCTACAATCTCAGCCGCAACGGCAAGATGCCCGGCTCAGCCCAGGAGATTCGCTATATAAATCGTGACGAGAACACCCACCTGTGGCTGTTCCGCAACATCATCCTTGAGCTGCAGAAAGAGGAGCCGGAACTGTTCACCCCGGACAAGGTCAAGGTCTATGAGGAGATGATGCGTGAAGGTGTCCGCCAGGAGATAGCGTGGGGCCAGTATGTGATAGGGGACAATATTCAGGGCCTCACTTCCAGGATGATATCCGATTATATCGAGTATCTGGGGAACCTGCGCTGGACTGCCCTCGGCTTCGGGCCGCTTTTCGACAGGAACCGCTCTGAGCCTGACAGCATGGGATGGGTTTCCCAGTATTCCAACGCGAACATGGTGAAGACCGACTTTTTCGAGGCCCGCAGCAC
>JADIMB010000036.1 GCA_017694995.1 Candidatus Cryptobacteroides faecavium
GGTTGGATAGTGTGTCATAACTTTATAGTTTGGTACCTTTAAAGATATAACATTTTTCCAATTGGCCTGCTGATTTCAAATTTTAAGGAGACTGTAACATTATTCTTGAATCAATTCAAAACAGTTTCTAAAACGACAAAAAATATCCTTTATTAGTTGCTCTTTATCACCTTTTGTATCCTTTTCTCGGCATTATTACTAATCGTAAGGCATGAAGTAAGCACCTTCTCCGATACACCTCTTCCTCCTCATCCGGTCTGCGACCATCCCAACGAAGGTCTGAGTCGGAATTACCACCGCCTCCGGAAGAAACTGATATCGGTTGCCCACTGATGAGCGCATCAGCTACTGTAAAAATCATATTGCGAACTGAAGGTATAACCAACTGGCCGAGCAATGTATTCAGCTCTGACTCCATATTTTCGTTTGTGTCTGAAAGAATTTTATTCTCTCGTCTCAACTGATACAGTTCTCCGTAATCCGCCAAAGCATTGTATTGGGCGGCTTCGACCTGCCGGGCTGCATCATTTCTGTATAGAGATTCTATCTTACGGACAATCTCGGTGAACTGCTTGGCGATAAGTCTATTCTGTCGTTCAATCCATTTGTCTGTACCAAACAGCGGCACTTTCTCTGTTATTTGCGGTGGCGTGAAATCAACCTTGTGGTTACGAAATGGCTGTATAACAGAACGAGCTTTCGCCGCATCCTTTGTCAATTGTTCCAATTCATGCTCCTTTGCATGAAGTTTATTGGATTTGTCTTCGAGCTTTTCCAGATACTCGGCAATGAGTTTCTTTATATCTGCTTTCTGAACCTCATATTTGTCAAGAGTTATCTTGCCGGACGCGAGAGCTTCATCGATTTCTTTAAGCCGGTTCCTACCGAACTCTTCATATAGTGAGGTGTGCATTTCCAGAAGAATTCGAACATTCTGAAGACGATTCTCCTTTTTTTGTAAATATACTTATTCTTATAATTTTAAGAATACTTACTAGTCAAGTTTTTAGTAAGTTTATTCTTCCGCACCCTGCCGTAGAATGCCCTGAAACGCATAGTGCCATTTCCGCAGAAATGGCACTAATAAGTAAAAAAAACGGCCTCCAGAGTACCTGGAAGCCGTTTTTGTCAATTAATATTCCTCCTCGTTGAAAAAGAAGTCGTCCTTTGTGGGGTAGTCAGGCCAGATGTCTTCGATGCTTTCGTAGATCTCGCCGTCATCGTCAAGTTCTTCAAGATTCTCCACTACTTCAAGAGGCGCTCCGGAACGCGTAGCATAGTCTATCAATTCGTCCTTGGTCGCAGGCCACGGAGCATCCTCGAGTCTGTACGCAAGTTCAAGTGTCCAATACATGGTAAATCTAACTTAATTAATTAACATTCAACTTATTAGCCTAGTACATAATCCAATAGAGGATTATTGGGGGACGCAAATATATATAAAAAAAACCTAAATTGAGTTTCTTTTTGCTATTTTTGCATCCCGGCTTCGGAGCGAGGTTGTAATCAACATTTGTACCATTCTTAACCTCAGGGGCTTGCACTGACATTTTTACATAAAATTGTAACATGGCATACAAAAGAGAAGATTTATACGACGGACAGGTAACTGCCGAGATTGCAAAGCATTACAGGGAGATACTAAGACTGCTGGGAGAGGATCCTGACAGGGAGGGGCTTGTCAAGACTCCCGAGAGGGTGGCGAAGGCGCTCCAGTTCCTTACGAAGGGATACGGGCAGGACGGCTCGGAAATCATCCGCGGGGCGATCTTCAAAGAGGAATACCAGCAGATGGTGCTGGTGAAGGACATAGAGCTGTATTCCACATGCGAGCACCACATCATGCCTTTCATCGGCAAGGCTCATGTGGCCTATATACCTAACGGCTATATCACAGGGCTGAGCAAGATTGCCAGGGTCGTAGAGACCTATGCACGCAGGCTCCAGGTGCAGGAGAGGCTCACAGTACAGATAAGGGACTGCATCCAGCACACGCTCAACCCGATAGGGGTGGCAGTTGTCATTGAAGCAGCGCATACTTGCATGCAGATCAGGGGAATAGAGAAGGCCAATGCGGTCACCACCACATCGGCCTTCTCCGGGATTTTCCTGAAGGACGAGCGCACCAGGAACGAATTCCTGAATCTTATAAAATAACATGTATTCGATGAATTTAATTTATTAAATTTCATCGAATTACCACTTTTCAGGAGCAGACGGCAGCCTGCGACAGGTCCCCCGGCGAGGGGGAAGGAAGGGGGTGGCGCCCCTTAATAAGGGGCTGTCACGAAGTGACTGGGGTTTAGACGGATCTGATTTCTCCAAGAAATCAGATCTCGTCCGGCCAAGGGCAAGGAAGCCCAGTAGCCTTGAATGACGGCCTCTGCGCATCTACGGAGCGCAGGTATCTGCCGAGTTTGGAAGAGAGCTTCTTCACGATGTCAGGATGCATGGCGGCAAGGTCATGTTCCTCCCCGATATCATCCGGGATGTTGTACAGCTCCTTCTCCCCTGTCTCATAGAAATAAATCAGTTTCCAGTCCCCGCTGCGGACAGTACATGTCGACCCGATACCCGGACCTGTCTCTCCCCAGAGGTTAGGGAAGTTCCAGAACAGGTCACGGCCCTTTGAAGGGTCCCCGTCACCGTCTATAAGAGGGACAAAGCTTTTCCCGTCCACCGCCTGGGGTACATCGTACTTCCCGATGCCTGCCATCTCCAGGATGCTCGGATACAGGTCTTCCGCCATGACAGGGCTGTCACACCTGGTGCCGTCGGAAGTACGTCCAGGCCAGCTGACTATCATCGGCTCACGGATTCCGCCCTCATATGCCGAACCTTTGCCGCATTTCAGAGGATAGTTCTGTGTATAGAGAGGCTCATCCCGCCAGTGCGCCCCTGTGGCATAGCCGCCGTTGTCACCCATGAAGATTATGACAGTATTGTCGGCCTCGCCGTTCTCCTCAAGCCAGTCCATAAGGTCCCCCAGACTCTTGTCCATGCCTTCTATCAGCGATGCATAGGCGGCCTCCTTGTCAGAAAGGCCCTTGGCCTTGTACTTGCTGAAGTAGCGCTCGTCCCTGTCTATCGGGATATGGATTGCATAATGTGACATATAGAGATAGAACGGCTGGTTGTAGGCCTTGGCCTTGTCAAGCGCCTTGATTGCCTCGCGTGTAAGGGCCTCTGTCACAAACGTGCCGGTGTCCCAATACTTTTCAAGTCCAGGGACCGACATCAGTGATGTGGGGTTACCGTCCTTGTCATGCCCGTACCTGGCCTCGCTGAGATATGTCGCAAGCCCCCCTGCGGCATGACCGGCGATATTGACCTCGAAGCCGAAATGGGCGGGGTTCTCCCCCGGAGTGTCAATCGCGCCCCAGTGCGCCTTGCCGCAATGGATTGTATGGTATCCGCTGTCCTTCAGAAGCTGTACGAACGACTTGCACAGATAGGTGTTCTCAGTCCCAGGTACCTGGGCTATCCCGTTGAAGTTCCACTCCGGGATGGAGATGACATCGCTCTCCATGTCTGTCCTCACATTCTTCTGCAGTGTCCAGTTTGTGACCCTGTGGCGGGCCGCATTCGACCCGGTCATTATGCTGCATCTGGTCGGAGAACTGACACTGGAGGTATAAGCCTGGGTAAAGATGACGCCCTGGCTGGCGAGGCGCTCCATGTTGGGGGTCTCGTATCTGTCATTATAGAAAGTCCTTTCGGACCAGAACGGGACAGAAGTGTCCTGCCATCCCATGTCATCCACCAGGAAGAAAATGATGTTCGGCCTGTCATCAGGCCTCTGGCCAGTGCCTGGAGTCTGGGCAAAAGCCGAAGGGGCCGCTGTAACAGGGACAAGTCCCAATGCTGCTGCTAATTTTATGTTCATCGTATGATAATATAATGTAAATAGTTGTCAACCAACAGTGCCGCGCACTATTCTCCGGCGGCAGGCCCGCCTGTCATATAGATGCTGAAATCCTTGATGCAAGGATCTGCGACGCACTCATCCACGACAAGCCTGTAAGAAGAGGCCTCAACCGGAGCGTCAAAATAGGCTATCCTCTTGTGCCCCACGGAAGTGCCTGTGCACACAGTCTGCCACTTGCCCGAGACACGGGCCTCCACTCTGTACGACCTGACCCGCTCCCCTTTCTCTATATCCTCCTGGATGATACAGCAGTCGGCCTGCTGTACGGAAGGCAGCTTCAGAGCCAGGCGCTCACCCTCTCCGGAGACGGAAGCAAGAGGAGACCCGAAACGCCTGGAAATCTCGGCTCCCCATTCCGCAAGCCTTTTCACGTCACCCTCCGGAATCAGCCCGTCAGGATCTGGAGTAAGCCCCACAATCAGGGTGGCATTGCGTCCTACAGATTTCTCGTACATGTCCATCAGAGTCTCCAGAGAGCATACTGCATCCTCGTCGCCGGGCTCCCAGAACCACTCGTGCCTGCCGTTCGCTCCCCTCAGCGGGGTATCAGCCATGGCCGGCACCCAGCAGGTCCCGTCAGGGTCGCCGTGCTTGAGGAGCTCTATATGGGCGGCGGCCGACTCGATGTCCTTGTTGTGGCTGTAAGGGGTCGGGAATGTGGACCAGCACGGGTATCCCACAGTACCGCTCTCGGAACCGCCCCAACGGAAATCGGCCCTGTCGACATTGTGATAGAACAGGCACTCAGGCTGATACCTGTTCACGATGGGCTCCACATCAGGCCCCATCCCGCGGGGATCGTCCGCCCCTCCGTCAAACCATATCATGAAAAGGTCTCCGTATCTGGAGCACAGCTCTGTCACCATGCGCTCACAGTAACGGCGGTACCACTCCTGGCGGTTGGCGGCGAACTCGCCTTCTCCCTCCGCCTTGAAATTATGTATCCCCAGAAGGGAATTCCACCTTATGCCCACATATATACCGGGCTGGATGCCGTATTTGCGGCATGAATTCACGAAATCCCGCACTATGTCGCCTTTCCCGTCCCTCCATTTCACAGCCTTGAGGCAATACGGGTTCACGTCGCTCTGCCACAGGCCGAACCCGGTCTCGTGGGTAGCTGTCAGGACAGCGAACTTCGCCCCTGCCGCCTTCGCGGCGCGGATCCACTGGTCGGTGTCCAGATGGACGGGATTGAATATATTGTAGTCCTCGACAGGATCGATGCGGTTGGTTCCCTGCCCGTATACCTTACCGTCAAAGACATGCAGGTCATAATGGAACACTACCCCCATCTCGGCCTCATGCCACTTGACCTGGTGTTCTGCCGGGACTGGTATCTCCGGCTCTCCGGCGCACAGGGGCACTCCGGCACACAAAGCCGCCAGTGATGTTAAGAAGAATCTGTTCATTGTCGGATATTCGGTATGATTATCAGTTTCAAATAAAACCCAGCCGGCCAAAGTTAGGATATTTTGATAACGATTCCTAATGCCGGCTGGGGAAAATAACTAACCTGTTTCTGTTCCTTTATATGTTTCTTTATATGTGTCAGTTCCCGCTGTTGAGCGAATACTCACCTGCGGTAATAGGCCAGTCAGGGTTCTGGTATACCACTGTCGTGGAAACGTCACCTTCAGTCTCGCAGGCGAGGCGGAAGACATCATAGGACAATGGAGAAAGGTAGTTGGCCGGGTCGAATGTGTACCCGTTCACCATAAGATTGTCCCTTGAATAAAGCCTCAGGTATTTCCCGTCGCTTTCCGGCGAGAGACCGAGGATCTCGGCAGCCCCGTCTCCGTATGTGGCATCAAACAGGTCCACATAATGGTCCCAATAGTTGATCCCGTAGAAATTCATATTCTTCATCTGGTCCAGGGACCTCCATCTGTAAAGGTCGTTCAGCCTGAGCCCGTCAGCGGCGAAAAGTTCGCAGCGGCGCTCGCGGCGGATGTTGTACAGGGTAGGGTCGACTGTAGAAGAGCCGCTGTATTTTGCGAGGTCGTTCTCCCTGCTCAGGTCAGTCGCAGCTATAGTAGCCTGTATATCATCGCTTACACCGGCCCTGCGGCGGAGAGACTTCCAGTACTCTTCTCCCGTGGCACTGAGGTTCCCGTCTATTTCATAATCAGCCTCGACATAATTTATATAGGCCTCGGCTACCCTGAAAAGAGGCAACTGCAGGGAATACGGCGAGTTATATTCGACTGCGTCATCGTCAATGTATCCGAGATGAGGGATATATCCGGTAGAAGACGCCGACACATTTCCCGCCTGGCCGAGACAAGGTATATAGAAATTGACATTATTTATGATCTTGTCTCCTTCCTTTGCCACGGAATTCGCTATTCTCCCGTCTCTTCCCTCAAGGGCCTGTGCAATAGTCACGTCACCCTGGTAGCCTGAGCCCGCGGCATAGATCGGAAGTCCGTTGGTCATAAGGAAAGCATCCATCAGGGACTTGGTGTATCCGGTGTTGCCGCCGTTCATTATGCCGTCAACACCGCTGACCGAGTTGCTGTACCCGTGTGTCGCACCCACGACAGGGTTCATGTACTGCGCATCCTCGGAGTAGAGACGTGCCAGGAGGACATCGCTCATGGCGTCCAGCGTGCTGATATTGGACTGGTTCCAGAGATTGACATATTCCTCTGATTCATTGAGCGGACGGAAATCGGCCACCGCCTTTGCCGCTTCCATGGCCGCGTTGAGGAAGAACTGGACTTCTGAAGCGTTGTCATAGTTGAAATCCGCGTTGTAGTCCATCGATGCCCCCGGCCATCCTGCAGCCTTGTCCGGGACACGTGCAGTACCGGAATGGTATTTCTCCCAGGTACCCTCGAACAGGGCTACGCGGGACTTGAACAGCTGCGCCACCTGCTTGTTCACCCTGCGGTTGGCGGTAGGCTCGCTGCCCTTGTCCTGAAGGCGCTCGACAGCCCTGTCCAGATCCTCGAGGATGAAACGGGCCACCATGTTGCGCGGCTGGCGCTTGTTGGCCTCAGTAAGTTCCTCATAAGTCATGTTATCAAGCACTTCAGTGATGATAGGCATATCACCATATGTCACCATGAAAGAATAGTAGACATAGGCTCTGAAGAAGTACATCTCCCCGATATAATGCCGGTTCACAGGGGTATCAGCCAAGGACCCGTTCTCAAGGTTCTCCGCAGTACGCTGCAGGAAGAGGTTGATGGTACGGATGGTGCTGAAAGAGTCATAGCTCCCGGATGACGGGACAGTGACCCTGCGCAAGAGGAAGTTGTCATTGTGGCTGGTACCGGCCATGTTGTCGCTGTTCTGGTCGGCGGTGAAACGTCCGTATGTACCGTTTGTACCCGTATGTGTAGGGAAGACCGTATGCATGTTGTTGCAGTATGCCTCCAGATGAGCAGACTCCGTGAAGAAAGTCTCCGGAGACACATTGGACAGCGGCTGCTTCTCGAGGAAGTCTGAGCAGGAAGCCAATGCAAACAGGCCGAACGGCAGCAGCAATGCTCTGTATATTGTCTTTTTCATTTTTCCGAATTTAATTAAAATGTAAGGTTTATACCGCATGAAAGAGTAAAGCTCAATGGATAGATGAGGTTGTTTGACAGGGCCTCCGGATCGTAGTTCTCACACAGGCTTGTTCCTGTCCAGATGTTGTCCGCGGAGAAGAATATGCGCAGCTTCTCGATGGCGGCCTTGCGTGTGATGTGCTGCGGGAGCGTATAGCCTACCTGTACATTCTTGAGCCTGATATAGGAAGCGTCCTGCAGGTACCTGCTCTGCCTCTGGCGGTTCTGGCCATTTGTGAAGCGAGGGCGAGGATAGTATGCATCCACATTGGCCCCGAGAGGGTCACCTTCCGGACGGAAGAAATCCCAGTGCGCCTCGTATGCGGTAGAGCTCCACAGGTCTCCGGCCTGTCCCCAGAATCCCATTCCTTCAAGCCAGTAGTCACGTTTCCCGACACCCTGGAAGAAGATGCTGAAATCCAGTCCCTTGTACTCGCCTCCGATATTCAGTCCGAAACGGAATCTCGGAGTATTGTTACCGATTTTCACCCAGTCACCTGAGTTTCCTACCTGGTTTTCTCCTGTGTCAATCTGGCCGTTGCCGTCCACATCCTTGTACATGATGTCTCCGGCGCCCCAGCCACCTGTGCCTTCCAGCCTGCTCTGGTCCACTTTCTCAAGATGTGCGGCCATCTCTTCGTCTGTCCTGGCAAGCCCTTCTGTAACATAGCCCCAGATTTCACCGATTTCCTGGCCGACATAGTATGTGTTGAGACTGTTGCTTGCGTTAGGATATTCCGTCACGAACGTACGCGAGTCAGAAAGGTTGAAAGCCACATTGTAGTTGAAATCACCTATATTGTCTCTCCACTCGAGCTGGAGTTCCCATCCGCGTGTACGGAGAGATGTGTTGTTGAGGCTCGGAGCGCTTGCTCCCACTATAGGGGAAATCTCCTCAGCCGGTCCCACCATGTCCTTGGTGTCGCGGATGAACCAGTTGAAGTAACCTGTGAACCTGTTGTTGAAGGCTCCCCAGTCAAGACCCACATTGTAGCTGTAAATCTTCTCCCATGTAAGGGTTGTGGCCACAAGTCCCGGAGCACCGGCGCTGTTGGACTTGGAATCCGGTGACAGGAGCCAGTTGCTTCCTGTAGTGGCACTTCCCACAGTAAATCCCTGGGTCGCATAGGTAGGATACCAGTTGTCAGTGTTCTGGTTTCCGAGAGATCCCCATGATCCTCTGATCTTCAGCAGGTTCACCCAGTCCTTGGCATTGCCCCAGAACGGTTCGTTGGCGATGTTCCACGCCACGGAGACAGAAGGGCTGTTCACCCACCTGTGGCCTCTGCGGAAACGGGATGAGCCGTCTCTCCTGAACGAGAACTGCAGCAGGTACCTTTCATCGAAATTATAGTTGATCCTGGCGAAGTATCCGAGGGTGGACCAGTCGCTCATGGTGTTTGTGCCTGATGTCTCTCCTGTAGCGGTATTGATGGTCGGGAGCGAGTCGCTGATGACATCGGTCCTCTGCATGTTCATGTTGTTGATGAAGTAGCTCTCACTGTTGTATCCGGCCATTGCCTTGAAATTGTGCCTTCCCCATGTGGCTGCATATTCCGCATACGCCGAAGAAGTGATGAGCTGGTTCTGCCATGTCTCGCTGTACACCATTGTCTGGCCGGCGGCCTCTGTGGCGCTTCCGCCCTGCCACTGCTCCTGCATAGGGTTGTTGTTCTTGTCGTAGAGATAGACTTTGGCCTTGTTGTACTTGTTCTGGTAGCTGCCGCCGCGGAAAGCCAGGTCAGCGTTGATCGTAAGGCCCTTCACAGGTGTGAGGATGAGGCTTCCCTGTGTGAAGTAAGTGTCCTCAGTAGTGTCGGAGCGTCCGCCCTGCTGGAGCTGCGGTATCTTCGGGTTCCTGGTGTAGTGGCCGTTAGGGTCGGTAAGAGGCATGTTAGGATGCAGCTTGGTGATTTCCTGGAAGAAAGTGTCACCGTTGAGCTTGATGTATGAAGGCATGCTGATCTGCTCCCTTGTGAACCTGGAGTTGAACTCTATCCTGAGCCACTTGGTGATATCCGCGCTCACGCGTCCGGACACATTGTACCGGTGCTTTGACTCGTCGGCGTAATTGAGCTGCCCTCCCTGGCTCATGAAAGCGCCTGACACATAATACTGTATCCTGTCAGACCCGCCGGACACGCTCACATTATGTTCCTGGCCGAAGGCTGTCTTGTCGAGGAAGTTGCGAGGCCAGTTCTCGTTCGCCCAGGTGGTGGTGTTGAACGGGAACTTGCCGTCCTGCACTGCGTCCATGTCACAGGTAGTGGTGATTTCCCCGGCCATGTATCTCTGTATGTTCTCGATGGTGGTCTGGTTGATCACACTGTAATCTTCCTGCCCGTTGTTCACCTGGCCCCTGTTCATGTACATCGCCCATCTGTATGAGTCCAGCATGTCAGGTATCCTTGTCGGACGGGACCAGCGGAAGTTGTTCGAATAGGTGATGCTGGCCTTCCCCTTCTCTCCGCGCTTGGTGGTCACGAGGATCACGCCGAACGGCGCCCGGGATCCGTAGATAGCTGATGATGCGGCATCCATCAGGACAGATATGTTGGCGATGTCCTGAGGGTTGAGAGAGTTGATGTCACCCTCCACACCGTCGATGAGGATGAGAGGTGAGGCGCTGGAGCCTGTCCCCAGGTTACCCTGGCCACGGATGTTGAATGAAGGAGAGCTGTCCAGACGTCCTCCGTTGGACGGCATGCTGATGTTCAGGCCAGGGACAACTCCCTGCAGGGCCTGTCCTACGGATGTGACAGGACGGGAATCGAGGGCCTTGGTGTCGACTGATGCCACAGCACCTGTAAGATCGACTTTCTTCTGCGTACCGAAACCGACTACGACCACCTCCTCAAGAAGTTCCGAATCTTCTTCCAGGACCACCTCAACGGGGTTTCCGTTCCATGTGACTTCTACATTTTTATAGCCGATGGACTGGACAAGAAGGACATCCCCTATCTTTGCATCACTTAGAATGAATTTTCCATCAAGATCCGTCGAGACACCGATGGTAGTGCCTTTTATCGAGACAGCAACACCGATAAGCGGCTCGCCTTTGCTGTCTGTTACGACTCCGGAACATTGTTCTGACTGCTCAGCCGTTAGACCGGAAGGACTGATTCCCCCCCCGGTTGATGCGAAAGCCGTTCCTGCGGACATCAAAGCCAGCAGCAGGAACAGCTCCCGGATTTTTAATCTTTTAAAGAGCATAATTGTTATTAATTAAGGTTATTATTACAGATGCACAAGCATCATTTATATGGTCGGTCAGTCTGTCAGTATTTTGCAATACTATGGATTTTTTTATTTATCTCAAAAAAAAATCTTCGTTTTTTCTTTTATGAGCGGGGCCCTCTCATTCCAGGCCTCCCGTCTGCCCGCCATGAGGCTGCGTCCCCGGAGACTTGAACAGTCTCTGCGCAAAATCCGTCAGATATACCCGCCAGTTGCGCCAGATGTGCCCGCCGTCCGACTCGACATACTCATACGGATAGCCGTGCTCATCGAGATATGAACGGAGCTTCACGTTCTCCTCATAGAGGAAATCATCCTTGCCGATAGCTATATAATAGAGTTTCAGCCCGTTCTCAAACTGCCTGGCCATCTTGGCGTCGAAATCCGAATAAACCCCGCCGGTCCCCTGCTCAGGGTTCCTGACAGCCGCGGAGAACAGGCCCACATAGTCAAAAGTGTTCTCATACTGCTTGGATATGTGGAACGAATGGAACCCGCCCATTGACAGGCCCGCTATGGCACGGCCGGATTTCTTCTTCAAGGTCCTGTAATGAGAGTCCACGTACTTGACAATATCCATGAACGCGGCCTCGTACGACCCCTCCATAGTCTTCATCGGACGGGTCATAGGCTGGTAGAGACCCTCAGGGCCTTCCCCCGGAGCCGAAGGAAGCCCGGCATTCCCGTTCGGCATGACCACAATCATAGGCTCGGCCCTGCCGCCGGCGATAAGGTTGTCGAGAATCTGTGCGGCACGCCCGAGGGTCACCCAGGCATCCTCATCTCCGCCCATGCCGTGCAGGAGGTACAGGACAGGATACCTCCGGCTGCCCGAGTCCTCATATCCGGCAGGGGTGTATACAGTCATCCTGCGCTGCATCCCCAGGGCCGGAGAGTCGTACCATACCTTGGAGATGGTACCGTGAGGGCCAGGGCAGACATTGTACAGGTCTCCCCTCTCCCCCGGTATTATGAATATGTTCATCAAGGAACGCACGTCCCTCATAAGGAATACATTGGAAGGATCCAGCATCTGCAGCCCGTCCACGACGAACGCATAGCTGTAAAGTTCCGGCTCAAGCGGTCCGGTGGTAAGGCTCCACACACCGTCTTTACCTTCCGCAAGCTCCGCACGGCCCCAGCCGCCGCTGTCACTTGCGATACAGTCCCCCGTCACCTCGACTTTCACAGCCTTCGGGGCATGTATGCGGAATGTCACCGAACGGTCCGGATTTATCTGCGGGGAGCTGACTCCCTCGGAAAAGAAAATGGCCTGCTGGGCAAAAGCCGCAAGCGGGAGCAGAAATGCTGCTGCAAAGAACAAGATACGTTTCATATTTCAAGCGAAGTTATAAGTTTCAACGGACACAAACATACAAAAAAAACGGCCAATATGGACATGATTCCACATCGGCCGTAAATCTGCATCTGCAGGACAGGCGCCGGCGCCCCTACTTGAGATATGCGTCAGCGACCACCTTTTCGCTCCTGGCTATGAAGTCACTCAAATCCTTGCCCTTGAGCATACCGTTGGACAGCAGGGCCAGATCCGTGATCTGCTTGAGTATGTCATTCCTGCCGGCGAATGCCTCCAGGTCAGCCTTGTGCGCTTCGGAAGCGGCTTTCCTGGCATCTTCGGCGGCCTTCTTCTGCTCCTCGGTGGCATCCTTCGGAGCCTCCTCCACCTCTGCCTGAGGCTTTACCTCCTGCTGCTTTGCAGCCATTATCCTGGCCACAAGAGGATTCTGCATATTGACAGTGATATTGTAGGATGCAGGCATCTCGCCGTAGAAATTCATTCCGCCGCCCAGGGATGACATCTCGCGGTAACGGCGCATGAACTCGGACTGGGTGATGGAGATAGGGGCCCCGTCCTCTCCGAGATTGTCCGCTGTCACATAATACTGGTTCTCCTTAGGAAGGACAGCCTGGAATACTGTGTTGAGATCAGCCTTCTCGCTGTCGCTGAGCTCCGGCCTGACTTTCTCCTCTTTCGGTATAAGGTTGTCTATGGTATCTGAGTCCACGCGGGCGAACCTGCTGTTCTCTATCTTCATCTCGAGCATGTTCACGAAATGAGAGTCAAGCTGGCAGTCCATCAGCAGGACATCGTAGCCCTTGTTCCTGGCAGCCTCGATGAACGGGTACTGCGACTCTGTGTCAGTGGCATACAGGAACACAAGCTTCTTGTCCTTGTCGGTCTGAGCACCCTCAATACCTTTCTTGTAATCGTCTATGCTGAAATATTTGCCGTCCGTGTTCTTAAGCAGGCAGAACTTCATCGCCCTTTCGCAGAACTTCTCGTCGCTGAGCATGCCGTACTCTATGAAAAGCTTGAGGTTGTCCCACTTTTTCTCCAGGGCCTCACGCTCGTTCTTGAAGATCTCCTCCAGACGGTCAGCCACTTTCCTGGTGATGTAGCCTGATATCTTCTTCACGTTGGCATCGCTCTGCAGGTAGCTCCTTGACACGTTAAGCGGTATGTCCGGGGAGTCTATCACGCCATGCAGAAGTGTCAGGAAGTCAGGTACGATATTGTCTACGGAGTCTGTGACGAACATCTGGTTGCAGTAGAGCTGTATCTTGTTCCTGGTTATCTCCATCTTGTCCTTTATCTTCGGGAAATAAAGGATACCGGTCAGATGGAACGGATAGTCCACATTCAGATGGATATAGAAAAGAGGCTCGTCCTGCATAGGATAGAGAGTGCGGTAGAACTCCATGTAGTCCTCGGCCTTCAGCTCTGCAGGCTTCCTGGTCCACAGAGGCTCCACCTTGTTGACGACATTGTCCTTGTCAGTGTCGACATACTTCCCGTCCTTCCACTCCTGCTCCTTGCCGAAGATCACAGGCACAGGCATGAACTTGCAGTACTTGTCCAGAAGAGTCTGTATACGGCCCTTCGTGGCGAACTCCGCATCCTCGTCATCTATATAAAGGGTGATCTCTGTACCCCTGTCAGTCCTGTCGCCCTCTGTCATCTCGTATTCAGGACTGCCGTCGCAGGACCATTTCACAGCCTTGGACCCCTCTTTCCATGACAATGTGTCTATAGTCACTTTCTTTGACACCATGAAGGCAGAATAGAACCCCAGGCCGAAATGCCCTATTATGTTCCCTATCTGGTCCTTGTACTTCTCGAGGAACTCCCCGGCGCTTGAAAACGCTATCTGGTTTATGTATCTGTCCACTTCCTCCGCTGTCATTCCCAGACCGTTGTCTATGACTTTCAATGTCTTCTTGTCCTCATCCAGGACAATCCTGACATTCAGGTCACCCAGTTCACCCTTGAACTCGCCTGAAGAGGCAAGGGCCTTCATCTTCTGGTCCGCATCCACAGCATTGGCCACCAGCTCCCTGAGGAAGATCTCGTGGTCTGAATAAAGGAACTTCTTGATCACCGGGAAGATATTCTCGGTGGTAACTCCAATTTTACCTTTTGTCTCGCTCATGATATATAGTCTTTAATTATTCCGCACAAGCCTGCCGGTATCCACTTCCGGCAGGTATTCCGCCCTCTGCAGGTCAAAATATGTTCCATCTCCACACTACTGACAATTTGTCAGCGGCGCAGTGGCCGTTACGGCAAGCGCGGACCCCGGCCGCCATCTAGCGGAGGCTGACTATATCGCTGAGACTGACAGCCTGGAATACAAGCTGCGAAGTGCTTCCCTCGTACAATATGCCTACTGTATCCTCATCAATCATTGTCAGGCAGGAATAGCCCCATCCCTCCTCCTCGTCCAGCAGCAGCGAGTTCTCAGGGAGCCATGTCAGCCCGCCGTCAAGGCTTGCCTTGACGGTCATGTGGTTGCGGCCGCGCTCCGTGTCAGGGTTCGAGAACAGGAGGATATCCCTGCCGAGGGAGTTTTCTGAGGCCCTGACCATCAGCAGGCCTGCCATGCACACAGGTTCGCGCAGCTTCTCCGATGACGGGTGGACGGTCCAGCTCCTGCCCAGGTCCTCCGTGGTGCAGACGACGCGCCCCGTGCGGCGGTTGTTCCTCATGTTGAGCATCAGCACACCGGGGGCGACCTCCGCAGCCTGGGCCTCGGTAGTGTTGGTCCAGGCATGCCCATGGCAGTGCCAGGTCATGCCGTGGTCCTTGCTGTACATTATCCCCGCATTGGGGACACGTGCGGAATCCACGTACTGTATAGGGAACACCAGAGTACCGTCCGACATTGTGATGCCGCGTCCCGGCCCCTGGAGGGTGAACCGCCAGCTCTCCTGCTTCACCTGGCGCGTTATGTTCCGCGGCTCAGACCATGTCCTGCCGTCATCCTTGCTGCTGACAATCATCATCTGCGCCGTCTCATGCGGAGCGAAACCGTCCCCTACCTGATTCCAGGCCCGGTCGTTCCCGAGCCCGTGGGTCCATACCGCCACCACGAAAATCTCCCCGGTGGACTCGTCCACCAGGACAGAAGGGTCACCTATGCCGTTCTGCGCATCCGGAAGTCCGCCCCACTGCCCCATGTCCATTATGACCTTCATCGGCTCCCATGTGCGGCCGCCGTCAGTGCTGCGGCTCATGCCCACATCGATATTGTCCTGAAGGTCAAGTGTCGAGGCATGCCTGACATCATATACCGAAATCAGTGTGCCCTCCTTTGTAGTGACCAGCCCCGGGATACGGTACGCCCATACCCCGTCATCCCCGTGGTCCCTGACAGCCACGCCGAAGCGGCGCTCCGTGCTGCCCTCCTGCACCAGGGCCACAGGAGAGCCGTCCACCGACACGCCCTCCACCTCAAGGCTGAAGCTCCCGGATATGTCTTCCACATGACTCCCGTCCACTGACACACTTACGTAGAACCAGTTCTTCCCCTTCACAAGCTTCTGCCCGGCATGGAGCACCGCCCTCCCGTCCCGCAGGTCTGTCTCACTGTCCTTCACCACAGCATACCCGGGGTCGCAATAAATCCTCTGGCTCGCCCCCATCCGGTAAAAAGCATCCTTGATCACATAGGAAGTAGTCCTGGAGTACAATGCGGACATGGTCCCCGTATACACCAGGCTCACATTCCCGAGCGCCCCGTCAGGAAGGCCCCCGACCCGGACTCGCACATCGTCGAGAATCTTTCCCCCAGGGGAGGCGCAATCTATGCAGAATTCGGCCACGACATTATAATCCCGCCCCAGTATCACGGGAATGACGGTGTTGTGGACCTTCAGGGTATCGGAAGCATGCAGGACAGACTGGGAAGCAAGAGACAATGCCAGCACGCAGCAAAAGAGAATTTTTTTCATAACAATCAGATTACAATAGTCATAAGTCCACCCTCCCCGCCGTTCTTTCCGGCGGGGAGGCATGGCAAAGATAAGGGATAATGGGCGGAAGAACAAAATTACATATCATCAGACATCGGGACGGCAAGGACAGACTCACTGCAACGGATTCCGTAAAAGACATCGCGGACCCTTCCCTGCTGTGGGACCAGAACGCCTTTTTCAACCAGGTCTTTTATATCACGCGCTGCTGTATCGGGCGACACCTTTACACATTTCGCCCAGTTCTTGACTGTCAGTTTACCGGGACAGCCGTCCAAATACCGATTCAAGACTTCGCGCTGCCGCTCGGACAAGACGGTTTCAGCATGGTTTTGCCAGAATACAGCCTTATCAAGAACTTTCGACAAGGTTTCATCTGACTGCCCGACGGAACGAAGCAGGCAGTCAAGATACCAGATAATCCATTCTGTAATATCACAATCCCCTTTTTGCGTTTTCTCCAATACTGCGTAATACTGTTTTTTATCCCTGTTAATCTGATGGGAGATGCTGAAGAAACGCATTCCTGAGTTTTCAGCCTGAGAAAGCGCCATATCAGCAATAGCCCGTCCTATACGTCCGTTCCCGTCATCAAAAGGATGGATGCAGACAAACCACAAATGAGCTATTGCGGATTTTATATAACCGTTATGCGTATCTGAATTGAACCAGTCCAGGAACCGGTTCATTTCCTCTCGTATTTTTTCAGGAGCAGGTGCTGCATAATGCACCTTTTCCCGGCCGAACATCCCTGACACAACTTTCATTTCTCCATTCCGGTATTGGCCCACATCCACTTTCGTAGAGCCGCTCCATCCTGTAGGAAACAGACAGCTATGCCAGCCGAAAAGCCTTTCATCGGTGAGCGGACTGTTGAAATTGACAGTTGCATCAAGCGCCATTTCCACCACTCCGTCAACATAGCGGGATGATTCGGAAGGATTCTGTAACTGTACTCCGAGCTTTCTGGCTACTGATGAACGGACCTGCCCGTTGTTCAATTCCACACCTTCTATTTCTGATGATGCAATGATGTCATGGGAAATGGACTCAACTGTGGCAGACATCTTGTCATTAAAACCGATTACGCTAAGACGCCCCATCAGATAGCCGACAGCTTTATTTACTTCGTTCAGTTTTATATTGACAAGTTCCTTGTTCCATGAAAAGGAAGGCCAGGCTTTATGTTCGTATATATACATCAGATATCAGTTTTTCTGCAAATATACAATTTTGCGGACTATTAGCCGCAAAATATGCGGCTAATAGTCCGCATAGAATACCTGGGCACATATACCTTAGGAGGACATCAGCCCTCAGGCGCTCATCTGTCCCGCACAGGCCTGGTCACCACCCAGTCACAGAAATCATAATAAAGCTGGCGGATGCTGCCGGCAGAAGAATTTTTCATACTGCGGACAGCATCCCTGCCGACATAATATGCCAGATTCCGGAAGTCCCATGCCCCGTATTCCTTGAAATATTCCATATAACTGCGGAGCCTGTCAGCCTTGCCGTAAAGCACATTCTCGTCAAACTCCATTTCAAGGCTCATGCCTTCCTCCTCTGCAATCCTGCAGGCATCATCCAGACGTGAAGACGGCACGGAAGTGTCAAAGAAATAATTTGGCTGAAGGTAAGCCGCGGAAAAGCCGAACTCATCCCACCGGTCATATCCGGATGCACTGTAGTACGGAATCCAGTTGAAACTGTACTTCAGGCCCCTCAGATATTCCCCTATCGGATTCAGAATATCCGATGAGGTAGATGCGCTCTCCGCTATCCAGTAGAACCCGCCGAGTTCAAGGTGCTCATATCCTTTATCATAGAAAGCCTTCCTGACAGAATTGATATACCATTTTACAGCCCTGATCCGGTCTTCTGGCCTGCTGAAATCCATCTCCCTGCCGTCAAGTTCCCCCCAATATACATTAACATCAAGGTCATGCTTCATGTTCCTGATAGGTTCCGGTATTGTCATCACCATCCCAAGCTTCTCCGTACCGAGGCCGAGTTCGGCATTTCATAACCGCCGGAACATGAAGCCGCCGGCAACATAAGGACAGCGGCAAGATATAACCCCCGCAGTTGCCGAATCATTTCCTTAATGTTCATTTCAGCATTTCATCAAAAACATCCTTGTCGTATTTACCTGTCCCTGAACC
The DNA here is from genome assembly GCA_017694995.1 of Candidatus Cryptobacteroides faecavium. Classification (GTDB taxonomy): domain Bacteria; phylum Bacteroidota; class Bacteroidia; order Bacteroidales; family UBA932; genus Cryptobacteroides; species Cryptobacteroides faecavium. The sequence continues at coordinate 18,165 of JADIMB010000036.1, forward strand.
TGAAGTCTCATCCCAGTACGATGTCCCCTCCTCCATCAGCGCCTGCGTGACCACTATCCAGCTCTGGATCCATCCGGTAAGAGTTGAGGACGCTCCCCATCCGGAATCCGCATCCGACGCCCAATAGTTCCAGTCCCTGAAGTTGAAGGCACGGAACCAGGCTCCGTCAACATCCTTTACACTTTCGCTTCTGACCTGTATCCTCGTCAGGAAATCAGAGAGCTTTTCCGCAGCACGGACAATTTCCGGATCACCGGTTGCACAAGCGGCCTCATTCAGGCCGAAGAACGCAAAATTGCAGGTGTACAGCATATCGGAGACTGGGTCACCGTTGTCAAAAATCAACGGAGCCTCAGCCTTCCCGTATGCATCATTGGAAGCTATTTTCCCGAACATCCCCTTGCCCGGGTCTCCGAGTTCTTCCCTGATGGCTCCGCATTCCACCTGGTTCCTGAGCAGCTCGCCGGTCATCATATCAAGCCAGGCCAAATGCTCCTCTGTAGGGGATACCCTGTACAGCCATGCCAAAGGCAGAATCATCCTAGCTCTCTCCTGCTGCAGCCCGTTGGTCCATGACCATCCGGAAGGGTAGGCCTCCATAGTATCCGAAATGCCTTTCTCAGCCAAGTCAAGGAGCGGAGCATAGCCTGTCTGCCTGTAGAGCCACAGATAACAGGCCCACATCCATGACTCGAAATGAGGATGAGGGTTGACAAGATCACGGCTGTGGTAATATTCCCACCCGTTCTTCTGAAGGTCCTCGTCCAAAATGAGGTCACCGCGGAAACCGTACTTGCCGGAAGTCCTGAAATTGGCCAGGATAGCCTCAATGATTTTCCTGTCCCATCGTGAGGAGCCGAGGATGTCGGCCGCCATTATCATACCAAGGATGGCCCTTGCATTGTCATCCCCGTAATATGTTCCCTTGTTGGTCACCGACCAGCTCAGCAGTCCGTAGGAAGGGCTTTCCGCATCATCCCTCGGGCCGCTGCGGAAAGTACGGAATGCATAGTCAATCAGGTTTGAGGCCACATTCTTGTACCGGTCCTCACCGAGCAGCTCTCCCGCTGCCGCCAGAGCCATTGCAGCCTCGCCTTGCACATCGCATCTGAGCCAATATCTGTATGCCTGTTTTCCGTCGGCATAGATGGCAGAGCAATGGCCTTCCAATATTCCGGACGTGCCGTCTCCATCTGCGGCGCCGGCAGGAAGTCCAGGACCGACAGGCATGAGGCCGTCGCCCTGATACTTGTCAAGCCAGCCGGACTTCCATGACGGATCAACGAGAAAATGTCCGCTGTAGAACCACTCGACACCCCTGCGTACAGAAGCGGCCCTGGCTGTATCCGGAAGTTCAGTGTCCCTGCCGTATGAAGGGTGCACAGTCCATGGCCAACTGCCGAAAACCACATTCTTCCCTGTCAGGCCGCTTATTACGGTCTCCCAGAAAGACTTCCACTTCATCTCCGGCATGAAACGGACCCTTGCAAAATCACTGAGTTGTGAGGTGCTCAGCCAAAGGTTGTCATTCTCCTTATAGACAAGAGGATAATACGGAGTGCCTTCCAGTCCATAGACTGCCCTGTCAAACCCTGCGACCCTGGCTATCACCATGGCTGGATCATCATCCTCTATCCTGAAATAATACCCCCTGTTTACGGACAGAAGGTCCATCGGCTTCAACTCTGGAGAAAGACTGTCAGTCACCACGACACGCTCATATTCAATCTCGTGCACCTGCGGGATCTCACTCCCGGTACAGGCATATTCGGCAAATACCTTCAGGCCTTTTTCTTCTATGGTACATAGCTTGTCACCTGAAAGCATCATGACGGAATCAGGATAGCAGCCGTTCAGGAGCAGGACAGCGGCACCTTCCGGAGCCTTGTCCAATGCGGCCTGCACATCTTCCAGGAGGTGGATACGGTATCCTTCATCCCTTAAAAAGGATACAAGGTCATTGTCCCCATCAGAACAACACCATATTGTTCCGGATCCGGAGCAGCCGACAGCCAGCGGCAACAGCGCCAACAGGCAGAAAAGCTCAACAGATTTAAGCATATCCTATAAAATTAATATTTCATCCGTCAAAATAAAAGAAAAATACCCCCGGGCAGGATGCCATTCAGGCAAACGGGGACTTTCGGCCTTCACTCTCACAAACCGGGCAGCCGTCCGGGGAAAATCCAGTCTGAAAACCTTTATTCCGTCAGCTGCGTCCTCCGGCTCTACCGGAAAGGTCTCGCCGGATACAGTCCGGAATGTCCTGCCGTCACCGGACACCTGTACGTTTATGGCCACAGGAGGAAAATAATGTCCCGCCTTGCCTACATAGAAGGACATAGTCACACTGGAGTAGCCGGAGCTGCCTTTCCCCATGTCCACTGTGACATCCATAAGGCCCTGCCAGCCGGCCCATCCGCCCGAACCAGGATAATGCCGGTCCCCGGCAATGCCGTCAGTAAGGGTCTCGTCCGCATTGAACGTATATAGCGGACTTGGAGGTACATTGAAAATGATTTTCTTTGCAAAAGCTTTGTTCTCCTGGAAGACAATATCTTTCACGTATATGCTGTCACTGCGTTCGGCATATGCGTTGAAGACGCACGGACGCAGGATCTTCACTGGTGAGGTATATCTGCGAAAGGCATTTCCGTCCAAGGAGTAGAAAACAGGGGTGTCCCCGCTCGTGGACAATGTTATATGGAAACAGTCTCCTGATTTGGAGACAGAGGCGTCTATGCCTTCGACATGCGGACAATAACGGTATCCCATTTCCCTGTACAGGCCAAGCATATTCCCGATATTCTTGAGAAAGCGGCCATAATCCCTGTTTTTCACGGAACACCACTGCACCTCACTCAAGGCATCAATCCTCGGAAGCAGCATATATTCAAGGGTAGGGGCATCAGGGACCCGCTCGGTCCAGAGGTTGGCCTGCACACCGAGGATATGGTCCGCCTCATTGTCGTCCAACCCTTCCGGGACAGGTTCGTAACCGTATACTTTTTTTATCGGTAGCAGCCTGGATGCACCTGGTTCATCCTCATCAAGCCCCTGCATATAATCGAAATACATATATTCTTCAGGTACCATCACGGCATCCCTCCCGAGCAGTGCCGCCTTCCTTCCGCCGGCCTCACCGCGCCACGACATCACTACAGCATCCGTATCTTCACCGCCTTCCAGTATCTCGTCCCATGCCACAGCACGCCGTCCCCTGGAGATGAGGTACTCCTCTACTCGCCTCATAAACATGGCCTGGAGATACTGCTCCGCAGTAATGCCTCCTCCGGACTTTATCCCCGACTCCAAGATAAGCCGCTGGCAGTCTGGGCAAGCCTTCCACCGGGACTTCGGGCACTCGTCACCTCCTATATGTATATATCTGCACGGGAAAAGTTCCATGATCTCGTCAAGGACATCCTTAACGAAAGCGAACGTACTTTCCTTGCCGGGACAAAGCACATCATCAGAAATCCCCCACCTGCCCCATACCTCATACGGGCCTCCGGTACACCCCAGCCACGGATATGAGGCAAGGGCCGCAAGCATGTGCCCCGGCATATCTATCTCCGGCATCACCGATATCCCTCTCTCGGCCGCATAAGAAACCACTTCGCGTATCTCGTCCTGCGTATAAAACCCTCCGTAAGGTATCCCGTCATCCGAGTACAGGTCGTCCCCGATGCATGTACCTTTCCTGAACGCCCCCTTCTCGGTCAGCAACGGATATTTCCTTATCTCCACCCTCCAGCCCTGGTCATCGGTCAGATGCCAGTGGAGAATGTTCATCTTGTGCAGCTCCATGATGTCTATATACCGCTTGACCTCCCTGACACTGAAAAAATGCCGGCTTACATCAAGGTGCATGCCCCTATACCGGAACCTCGGGAAATCGCGTATGCGGCAGCATGGGATATCAGGATACATCTGCCTCAACGTCTGGCAGGCATAATTCAACCCATGCAGCCCTGAAGACTTCACCGTGATGCCGTCTTCACTTACATCTATGGCATAATGTCCCTGTGGAAGATCCCTGTCATCCAGGAACAATACGGAAGCATCTTCCCTATCCCGGACTCTTGACGGCCCGTCATGGGCAACGCCTGCGAAAAAACGTTCCACAGCCTTGACACATAGGCTGTCCGCCTCCGGGTCTATCCACCATGAACTCCTTTCCATATCATACACGCCTCTGCCGTCCATCCGGACTTCGGCAGGATACGGTATGACCGGCAGATTCCTCTCCCTGGAAAAAGCCGGATGATACCACAGGGCCATCAACAGCAGGACACACGCCGCATGCCTTTTACCGTGCTTTACCATACCTGCTGCCATTGGTCTCCGCCAGCCTGGCCCTCAAGGGCCTTTTGGCCACGAAATCACAGAAATCCTGATACAGTTCCACATCGGCAGGATCCTTTGAATATTTCAGAGTATGGACACCCTTATGCGATATATAATAAGCTATCGGGAGTTTCTCCCATGAACCGTATTTCTTATAGGCGGCCATGTATTCCCTGAGCCTTCCGGCACGGCTGTCCGGAGAATCGGCCGCCGCCCTCTCGTCAAACTCCATCTCCATGGCCATCCCGTAATTCAGAGCCCTGTTGCATGCACTTACAAGACGCTCATCCGTGAGCCAGTCATTGAAGAAATAATTGGGCTGGTACCATGCCATGTCAAACCCTTTCTCCTTCCAGAGATTCCATCCGGGTGCATTATAATAAGGTATCCATGTAAAAGGGTAGCCTTTCGAATGTATGTATCCGGAAAGCTCCGGCATCAGGTCACCCAGCCCGGTGGTCTCTTCCGTCACGAAATAGAATCCGCTCAGTTCAATGTACCTGTACCTGTGCTGATGATACCTTTCCAGCACCTCGTCTATAAACCACTTGCAGGCGGCCAGCCTGTCCTCCGGCCGGGAAAAATCCGCCACCTCCCCGTCCAGAAGACCCCAGTAGCGCGTGCCGCCGGTATTGGCCACGGGATTTTTGTAAGGGATAGGATTCGGTATGGAAATGATTATCTCACGTTTGTATCCTGGATCCCCGAGCCTTTCCGCAGCCTCCGCAACGCACCGGTCGATCGCATCAAGGCATTGCCCGTCCTCAAACCAGTAATTTATCAGGTCAAGCCAGTCAGACTGGAGTGCAGACTGCAGATAACTGCCGTCATACGCCCTGTGTCCAGGATCGAATGCCACCCCGGCACCATGGTCCATAATCTGCAGGAAAAGGAAACCATCGAACAGCCAATGCTCCTTCCCGTCCCGGTCAGTATATGTCACCAGGTCCTTCATCCAGTCAATGTCATAGAACTTCGACTGGCTTCCACCCGCATAGCACAGGACATAGTCCCCGGCAGAAAGATGCTTTTTGAGTTTTTTCTGACGGGCAGTTTTCGCAGGCTTCAGCGCATGCTGCCGTATAAGTTCAGGTATATTTTTCTCAGACAGCACTCTACGTGCGATATCCGGATGATCGGTAGTAAGCTGGTCTATCCCCAAATCGAGGACCTTCCCCATATTCTCCGCATCATTTACTGTCCACACATTCACGCTGAAACCATGCTTTCGTGCCATTTGCATATAGTCAGGGGTCTGCAGCAGGTGATTATAATATGCATCGATTCCATTGACCATGTTGTCAAGCAGGTCATCAACCGTCCTGTCACTTCCGAGATACTGGACAACAAAACCGGGTGCGGCCTTTGCAAGAAGACTGCACTGCCTGATATAGAAAGAAATGAACATAACCTTGGAAGGGTCAAACATGCCGTATTCTTTCAGTTTCTCGACTGATGCGGCAACGGCCCTGTCCTGAAGCTCATCCGTAATATGCCCTTTGAGTTCAAAGACCAGCATCGGGAAAGTCTTCTGTGCAGACGCATATTCGAGGAATTCGTCAAGAGTAGGGATCGTCTCCCCGTTCTCAAGCCTGTAATCTGAAAGTTCGGCATACTGCGTATGGTCAATCCTTTTGCCGTTGATGACCTCGTCATGAAAGACCAGAAGCTGTCCGTCAGCGGTCATGCTGACATCGAACTCCGTCCCCCAGAATCCGGCCTTTGCCGCTGCCTTGAACGCAGCAAAAGAATTGCGGGCATATCCGCCTTCCTCACAGTTCCAATAACCCCTATGGGCTACAATGCCCACAGCGCCGTCCCCATGCCCAGGGACATTTCCTGATGCCGCAGCGGATGTCACGGCTGTCATCGTCATGACCAGAATATAAAGCAGACTCTTTATCATATGGCTAAAAAATTTTTAATGTGCGGTTTCCCCGGTTTCGTCCGGAAGGGTATCGCATACCCAAGATATAGTCATTCATTGAAATATTTTCTGTATTTCCTGTACATATCCATACATGCTCCGATTTCATCTCCAATACTTTCAACGGGAAAGATCTCGTCCCCTGCCGCCCACTTTTCTTCAAAGGCGAGGCATTCATTCATAAAGCGCCTGTAATCGAACGGCCTTCCCTCCGCAAGAGAAGCCTGCTGCTGTGAGTAGAACATCTCATATCTCCGACAGTAGAAATCATCCACCAGCCCCGACCAGTTTTTGCAGGCATAGTCGTTGAGAGGACTTCCAGGCTTGCCCCATAATGTTATCTGTGTCTTGGCATTCCATTCATATAGGGACTTTTCCTCCGGGGTGGTCCCCAATGCTTTCGCAGCCTCCACCCACGGGCCGAGGAGGAACTCCTTCCTGGTCGCAAGCAGATCGTCTATTTCATGCATAAGCGACAGCACCTCCGATGACCTCTGAATGAACATCCTGGAATCCGAAGAATAAAATGCTTCCTGGGATTCATAATGCAGCCGGTCAAGAAGCTCCACGAGAACCTGGCGGGTGACATCCACCAGGTCATACCGGAAACCGTCGCTTCCGGAAAGCGCACCGGCACAGTTCATCATACCGTCCCACGCTGTCACAAGCGAGTCCAGAGGGAAGAAATTCCCCGGTTTTTGCAGGCTGTCCGGACCAGATGCGAAGACAGGCCTCTTCGTCATTACCGACTGCCTGCCGCCATCGGCGTCCGTATGGTTTGAATACACCGAGTTCACCAGAGTTTTCCATGACCTGGTGATGCCGGACTTCACATCCGGAGCTGCATCTTTCAGTCCATAACGGCATGAAAGATAGTCCCCGAGAAAAGCATCCACATCCACCGGAGTATCCTGCCAGACATTCTCAAGCATCAGGGCAAAGATAAACGGATTCTGGTTTATGCCCTCCATGGTAAGGCCTATGCCCGACATATTGCCGGCATCAGCGCGATGAAGCAGGGAGGATGGCTCGGAAGCCACTATATCAGACGTGCCGCAAAGGCACTGTCTCTGTCCGAAATTCTGAAGCATGCACCATATCCAGGGCTTGCCGTAGAATGACCTTGCCTTTTTCCACACCGGCTTCATATCCGCAAAAAGATCCAGGAGCAGCATCCTGTCATCCGGCACAGGGTCCAGCAGGGCCTCGATCTGCCTGTCACCCCAAAAATCCGCCTGGTGGTAGAACAGCCATGCCTGCATCACCCATACGGCATCCGGATCAGCACCCGCCATCCCGTCATAGATTACATTCGACATGGAGGCAAGGTACTCCGGATCTGATGTCGGGGGAAGGTTCTCATTGAAGGTATCGGCTGTATAATAGTGGTTTGTGCCATAAGTCCCGATCTCCTCTTCGACAAACATCTTCGCTATGACGGTGAACATGCTGTCCGAGGGAGACAGGATGGAAACAGCGGGATAATCTATCCACTCTGTCTTGTCTATCTTCGCCTCAGGGAATCTGGTTTCAAAAGACGGAGGAACATGGCCGGTAAAGGCTGGGAGCACAGGTGTCATGCCTAAAGAACGCTCCCTGCCGAGAATGAATTTCTGAAGATCTTCATGGGCATCGATAAAAGACTGAGGAAGAGGTCCGCCCCATCCGTCCAGGTTCCCCATCCAGAACCAGTTGAAAAAAGCCGGACCGCTGAAGAAACCGTCAAGCTCCTCATCCGTAAATCCCAGCTTCCTGTACACCTTCTGCCATACGGTATTCTGTCCGGTAATGGCAAGAGGCATATTGATTCCGTTCATAGCCATGAAATCAATCTCCTGCTGCCATCTGTCACGGTCCCACCAGCTCATGGAATAATTGAATGTACAATAGTTCAGATAATACCTGAACTTGTACGGGGAGACCCGGTCCACCCGCTCCACGGGAAGAGGCAGCCTTTCAGGGAGTGCGGTACTGCTACCGCACCAACTGATATGATATCCGCAGTATTGCCTGAGGTACCGGTGCAGCGCACTGGCCACGCTTACACCGGTGTTTCCTTCAAGCACAATCCTGCCGTCGTCCGAAGCGTAAAAGGAAAACCAGTCCTTCCCGTCCTTCTGCCGGGGTGTCACGAGGACCTCAAAATCATTCGCATGCTTTCCTGTGACCCTCTTCAGCAAAGCCTCTGCAGCCTGTTTCTGTTCCGAAGGGGTGTATTCCGATTTCAGGTCAGGTACAGAGTCTCCGGGAGAACAGCAGGCCAAAAACATTGACAGTACGGAAACCGCCAGGGCAGACCCGACACCTGTAAACTTATAACGAATTGGCATCTTCTTCCGGTTTTACATCTGTTCAAGCATCTTCCACATCTGATAGAGCCCTCTCGGCACATGGAAACACCCTTTCCATTTCCCGCCTTTCAGAGGAAGCAGGACTTCTCCCCTGCGGTTCAGGTACCCGAACCATTCCGGATATTCCCTGTCCTTGAAATGGCTCCACATATAACCGTCGAGCTTTTCAAACCACCGGAGACATTCTCCGTTGCCTGTCAGGGCATATCCTTTAAGCATGGCAATGGCGGATTCAATATGCACCCACCACAGTTTCTGGTCCCATTCAAGCTGCTGCTGCGGATAGCCCTTACGGTCCATGAAATAGAATATCCCGCCGTATTCCTTGTCCCAGCCATATGCTATCACATTAAGGGCAATCTTTACCGCCTTGTCTATCAAGGACCTGTCATTCAAGCGCACACCGAGGTCCATCAGGAACCACATTGCTTCAAGGTTATGGCCGGGATTGATGACCCTGCCTTCAAAACAGTCCATAAGGCTGCCGTCCAACGATGACA
>JADIMB010000037.1 GCA_017694995.1 Candidatus Cryptobacteroides faecavium
CAGGTTCCGATGCCGCAGGCTTAGGGGCAGGCTTCACGGCAGGCGACGGGAAATTGACATCATGGATGGCTCCTGTAGGGCACTCGACCACGCACTTGCGGCAGAGCTTGCACTTCTCGAAATCGATGTAGGCCACATTGTGCTCAACCTTCACTGCCCCGAACGGACAGGCCTTCTCGCATTTGCCGCAGCCGATGCAGGCAGACTTGCAGGCCTTGCGGGCGACAGCGCCCTTCTCCATGTTCACGCAGGAGACGAAAACGCGGCGGTTCTTCGGTCCCTTGTTCCTCAGTTCGATGATACGCTTAGGACATGCCTTCACACAGGCTCCGCAGGCAGTACACTTCTCCTCGTCCACGACAGGAAGCCCTGTCTCCGGATCCATGGAAAGAGCACCGAACTGGCAGGCTGCCACGCAGTCCCCGCATCCGAGGCATCCGTAGAAACACCCTGTATCACCGCTGTAGAGAGCGGCTTTCACCTTGCATGACTGGTAGCCGGCGTACTCGTTGGTCTTCGGGCGGTTGGCGCAGGTGCCGTTACAGCGCACCACAGCCACCATAGGAGCTTTCTCCTTGACCTCAAGACCCAGTACCGCAGCGACCTTCTTCATAGTATCGTTGCCACCGACAGGACAGAAATTGTTGTCCAGGTTCATGGCTTCGACGCAGGATTGCGCAAACGCGCGGCAGCCGGCAAATCCGCAGCCTCCGCAGTTCGCTCCCGGCATCACCTTCTCCACTTCATCGATGCGCGGGTCTTCCTCCACCTTGAACTTCTCCGCTACAAGGTAAAGGACTACCGCAAGCACGACACCCAGGAGGGTGATGATCGCAATAGTCCAGATAATTGTTGTTGTCATTATAGTGTTAATTAAAAATATACCTATTTTTCCTTGAGGTAGAACACGAAATCCTTGGCCAGATAATCCCTCATAAGGTATATGACCAGATAATACACGGCTACCGCCCCTATCGAGATCAGGCCTGCGTATATTTCGTGCACGCTAACGGCCGACAAAGTTAATATTAAAATCATTAAAACCAGCAAAGGAATCACATAAGATATCCACACGGCTTTCAACCCCATAGACTGCCTGAGCACCACCCTTACCTCATCGCCTTCCTTCCACTCCGCATACGGGTCCGTAGGCACGGATATCTCTTTCACCTTTTCCTCCGAGACGCTGCACATCCCCTTTGCATGGCAGGCCGCGCAGGCCGACGAAGAGATTATCCTGACTGTGGTGAGTTCCGGGGTTATCTCTATGATCTTTCCAGTATGCGAGACTTCATTCTTAGCCATAAACCATCGTCTTTTTCATTTTTTCACAAAAGAAGTAAACGGATGCTTGAGACCTGTACATTCCTCGATCCTTCCGGATGCGACACCCACCAGGATAGGGGCTTCAAACAGCACCGGTATCCTGTTCTCGTCATCGGATATCCACACGGAAAGATCCTCTTCTCCCGTAAAGACATTCCCTGAAAGCAGCTTGGCGGAGAACTTCATCGTCCTCACTGTCCCGAACCCCTTGACCTTCTTTGTCTCACGGCCCCTGAAGATAAAATACACATTGTAGACATCATCATCTATCGCGAATGTCATAGGATACTTCACATCAGGGACTATCTTGTCCATGTCAAGGTTCCGGGCCATATAAAACAGGGAAGGAAGGTCATACGTGCACCTGTTCAGCGGCAGCCTTTCAGTCCTGTAACCGTTTGAGGAAGTGAACACATCCGCGGCTATATATGTCGAGTCCGCCCCGTCCCACATATAGGCATAGGCATTGCGGGCCTCGTACTTTCCTTCAAATGTGTTCCGCGTGAACTTCAGGGGCCTGAGCCCGTCGCAGGTGAACCACGACTGGAAGTCCTCCCTGACCTTGAAGAAAAGGTCATACAGACGTGTAGTCCTGCCATATACCGTACAGTGGAAGGCTTTCTGGCCATTGAACCTCACAGTATCAAGGCTTACCGACGCCCAGCCCACATCAGAGTCTATCGCCCCCCATTCGTAATGGATGGTGAAGGTAAAGCGCTCTCCGGACTTGTAGGCCAGGCTGTCCTCGGAGACGGAACGCACCGGTATGCAGCCTCCGCTGCTCCCCGCATTTATCACGTTCTGCGAACGCAATGGAAGCAAGGACACAGCCGTGGCCGCCAATATGAATAATACTCTCAGCATCTGTCTTTACATAAAATCCTGGTTGACCCCGAAATCAGACCCTCCCTGCGGGAATCCTCCGTCGGAAGGGAATCCAGGTTCAGGCCCGAACGGGGCGTCGTCACTGTTCATCGCGGAGGCGAACGGCATATCGGAAATGCTCCCGACAAGGGAATCGGCCATGTCCACGAACCTCACCTCGGAGGCACGGAACATCATGTCTATCTCCCCGATCTCCCCGTTCCTGTGCTTGGCGATGATAAGGGAAGTCCTTCCGACATCTTCAGGGTTGTCCGAGAGACCCTGGTAATCATACCTGTGTATAAAGAGCACCATATCGGCATCCTGCTCGATTGAACCTGATTCCCTGAGGTCGCTCAGCTGCGGACGGTTATTGCTGCCTGTACGCTGCACAGCCTGGCGGCTCAGCTGGGACAGGGCTATTATAGGGACATTCATTTCCTTGGCTGTGGCCTTGAGAGTCCTGGATATCGCAGCCACCTCCTGCTCCCTCATGCCGCGGAGCTCCGCCGGGCCCTGCATGAGCTGCAGGTAGTCGACGATCACCAGGCGTACGCCCTTCTGCTTCACCAGCCTCTTCACCTTGGAGCGGAACTCCATGACAGGAAGGGACGGGGTGTCGTCTATGTACAACGGGGCTTTCGTCAGGTCCTTCAGTTTCTCCTCCAGCTGCGTCCACTCGTACTGCTCCAGCTTCTGGCCGCCCTTTATCTTGTCTGCGCTGAGACCGGTCTCGGTGACCATCATACGTTTGGCCAGCTGTATGGCAGGCATCTCAAGGGAGAAGAAGGCCACAGGCATATGGTGGTCCACAGCGGCATTCCTGGCGATGTTGAGCACAAAGGCTGTCTTTCCCACAGACGGACGCGCCGCAAGGATGATAAGGTCAGAGGGCTGCCAGCCAAGAGTGATCTTGTCAAGGGACTGGAATCCGGATGGCACACCGCTCAGGCCTGCACTCCCCTGCAGGCTCTCGATATCGTCGATAGCCTGGTTGATGACGGATCCTATCTCCTGGACGTCCTTCTTTACATTGTTCTGGATTGCGGCAAAAATCTTGGTCTGGGCCATGTCGATAAGGTCATCGACATTGGTGGCGTCATCATAGGAGTTCTTGAGGATATCATATGATGCAGTAATGAGCTCCCTCTGTATGCTCTTCTGCTTCAATATCTTGATATACACCTCAATATGAGCCGCCGCACCCACTTTCTGGGAAAGCTGGGCCAGGGCCACAGGGCCTCCTACAAGCTCCAGGTTCCCCTTTGACTTGAGGTTCTGGCTCACCGTAAGCAGATCTATAGGGGAATGCTCGTTCACAAGCGAGACCATGGACTCGAATATCATTCTGTGCTTCTCGCTGTAGAAGCATGACGGAGAGAGCTCCTCCATCGCCTCGTCCACACATCCCGGCTCTATAAGCAGAGCTCCGATGACAGCCTCTTCAACGTCAAGAGCTTGAGGTGGTCTGTTCCCCATCTCAAGCCCTAAAGTATCGAGGTTGACCGCATCCTTCTTCCGTGACGGCCGCCTCTTTATATCATCTGCCATATGCTGTTAGTCGAAATCTGGATTCACGAGTATCCTTCCGCAGTATTCGCAGATTATCATCTTCTTGTTTGACGCGATATCTATAAGCCGCTGTGGAGGGATGGTGTTGAAACACCCGCCGCATGCATTGCCGTTGAAGACAGAGACGACAGCCAGATGGTTGTTGCAGCTGTTCCTTATCCGCTCATATGCGCTCATTGTCCTTGCATCTATCTTCTCCGCGCATACCTGGCGTGCGGCCCTGAGCCTTTCCTCTTCCTTTGAAGTGGACTCGACTATAGTGGACAGCTCCTGTTTCTTGGCTGCAAGAT
>JADIMB010000038.1 GCA_017694995.1 Candidatus Cryptobacteroides faecavium
GACCTCTGTCACCTGCTGCAGGCCTTGGTCTGCGCTCCGGCTCGATGTATCCTTCCGGCTTCTCAAGCAGAGCCTTGCGGGAAAGTCTCATCTTGCCTGTCTTCGGGTCTATCTCCAGGAGCTTGACATCCACTTCGTCGCCTACGTTGAGCACATCCTCTACCTTGTCGGTCTTGCCCCAGTCGATCTCGGAGATATGGAGCAGACCTTCCTTGCCCGGGAGTATCTCCACGAATGCACCGAACTCCAGCACAGACACCACTTTGCCGTGGTATACCTTGCCTACCTCAGGCACGGCGCATATACCGTTGATCCACTCGAGAGCCTTGTCCATGGCCTCCTTGTCCTGTCCGAAGATGTCCACGACTCCTTCGCTGACCCCGTTGACGTTGTCCTCGGTGATGGTGACCACTGTACCGGTCTCCCTCTGTATCTTCTGGATGACCTCGCCTCCCTTGCCGATGATGGCTCCGATGAACTCGCCAGGCACCCTGATCTGGATGATGCGAGGCACGAACGGCTTGTAGTCCTCACGCGGCTCGCTGATGCATTTCATCATTTCACCCATGATGTGCATACGGCCCTGGCGTGCCTGCTCAAGCGCCTTTGCAAGCACCTCGTATGAAAGTCCGTCCACCTTTATGTCCATCTGTGTGGCCGTGATGCCGTCCTTGGTGCCGGTCACCTTGAAGTCCATGTCTCCGAGGTGGTCCTCGTCCCCGAGAATGTCTGTGAGGATGGCGTATCTGTCGTTAGGCCTTTCCGCGTCGGTGATAAGTCCCATTGCCACTCCGGCTACAGGCTTCTTTATCTTGACTCCGGCGTCCATGAGGGCAAGGCATCCTGCGCATACTGTAGCCATGGATGACGAGCCGTTTGACTCGAGGATGTCAGATACCACACGTACTGCGTAAGGGTTCTCCGGAGCGAGAGGGACCATTGGCTTGAGCGCCCTCCATGCGAGGTTGCCGTGTCCGATCTCCCGGCGTCCCACACCGCGCTGTGCCTTGGCTTCTCCTGTGGCGAACGGAGGGAAGTTGTAGTGCAGCACGAACTGCTCGCTTCCCTGCACCAGCACCTCGTCAAGCTCTTTCATGTCCAGCTTGGTGCCGAGTGTGACTGTAGAAAGGGACTGGGTCTCCCCGCGGGTGAAGATCGCGGACCCGTGCGCACATGGCAGGTATCCGGCCTCGCACCAGATAGGACGGACTTCAGTGCTCTTGCGGCCGTCCAGGCGGATCCCTTCATCGAGGATGAGGTTCCTCATGGCGTTTTTCTCTACAGTGTGGTAGTATCTTTCCACCATCATTTTCTTGGCTTCGCGGTCCTCCTCAGGAAGCGTCTGGTAGAATTCTTCTTTCAGGGCGTCGAACGCGTCGGACCTTTCGTGCTTCGGCAGCCCTGACTTTGCTATGGCGTAGCACCTGTCATAGCAGAATGTCTCTACGGCCTTGCGCAGCTCCTCGTCGTTCTCCTCGTGGCAGTAAGTCCTTTTTACTGTCTTGCCTGTCTCTTCCATGAGCTCCATCTGCACCTTGCAGTGCTTCTTGATCTCCTCATGGGCGAACTTGATGGCCTCGAGCATGTCCGCCTCGCTCACTTCGTTCATCTCTCCCTCGACCATCATGATGTTGTCGTAAGTGGCGGCCACCATCAGGTCGATGTCGGCCTTGTCCATTTCGCTGAATGCCGGGTTGATCTTCAGCTGTCCGTCGATACGTGCCACACGCACCTCTGAAATAGGTCCGCCGAACGGAATGTCACTCACGGCGAGGGCCGATGAAGCCGCAAGCCCTGCAAGTGCATCAGGCTGGATGTCCTTTTCTGCTGAGATGAGATTGATGGTCACATATACCTCCGCGTGGAAGTCCTCAGGGAACAACGGCCTGAGTGCCCTGTCCACAAGTCTGGCAGTAAGGATCTCCGCATCGGATGCCTTCCCCTCACGTTTCATGAATCCGCCGGGGAACCGTCCCGCTGAAGCGAATTTCTCCTTGTAGTCCACCTGGAGCGGCATGAAGTCCACATCCCCTTTCGCATCTTTTGCGCAGGTGACACAAGCCAGCAGCATTGTGCCTCCCATTTTCACTACTACTGATCCGTCTGCCTGTTTGGCTAGTTTTCCAGTTTCGATTTCAATTACCCTTCCGTCGGATAATTCGATTTTCTTGTTGATAATGTTCATGAATCTTGTTTCAACCTGCCTCCCCCTATGGGAGTTGATTAATATTATTGTCTTCTTCCTTTGTACTATTCCGAAATATATATTGTGTTCCTGTGCCTGCCGCAGGTTGAATGGTTTGTTAACAGGCACGTTGACCGTCCTTTTGAATCCTTCCGGACATGCCGGTTCCAGAAGGCTTTTTAAAAAAAAGAGGCCGGCTGCCACGACTGACACCCTCGCCTCTTTTCATTCTCACATCGGGATGGGGCCTGGCCCGTCCCGGTATCTTGACTATCGGCGGAGACCAAGCTCCTTGACGATGTTTCTGTATCTCTCGATGTCCTTCTCTTTGAGGTAATCAAGGAGACGGCGTCTCTGACCTACGAGCTTGAGAAGTGAACGACGGGTTACATTGTCTTTCTTGTTCTCCTTCAGATGCTCGGTCAGGTGAGCGATACGGTAGGAAAATAGAGCAACTTGACTCTCAGGAGAGCCGGTGTCCTTATTAGACTTTCCGTACTTCGCGAAAATCTCTTGCTTCTTTTCAGCCTGTAAATATTCAGCCATTTTGCAAAAAGATTAAATATGTTAATAACTGTTTTTCTGCCTCCGTCCCGTCACGGGAGGAAAAGCGGGCGCAAAGTTAGGCAGAAAATCCGACAAAACAAACTATTATGAGGTAAATTTAATGATTGTCCGCAGGATATCCTCCGCCGCCGAAAAAGTCAGTCCGGGATGGAAAGCTCTCGGGAGGAATTGTTACTTTTGTGCCGGAGAAAATATGCAAGGAGGGACAATGGCCGGAAAAATCTACAGGGATCCGGAAATAGGTGACATAGAGCTTGTCAAGACCAGGCTCGGGCGCAGGGTGAGCATAAAGGTGCATCCTGTAAGGGGCGTGGTGGTGACAGTGCCGTTCTTTATGCGTTATCAGGACGGCCTTGATTTTTTCATGCGGAAGCGGGAATGGGTGGCCGGTGCCTTGCGCAGGCAGCAGGAGAAGACGGATGCCGCCGAGCGCTCCGGGACTGCGGTGGGGACTTTGCGGGATGGCGTGACAGTCAGGACATTGCTTTCCGAGATACATTTTGTCCGCAGCCGCGCAGGAGGCTTCAGCCATGCGGATGGACAGTATGTCCGGAATGCGGATCCTGCCGGTGCCGGGGGGCCGCTCCGGAAGCCGGACGGTGTGTCCGGCAGGACCATGACGGTATCTTCCGCTCTCATGGAGGATGTAAGCCGGACAGGGCGGCTCTACCTGAGCCCGTTCATGCCGGTATCCCGCAAGGAGGTCTCCTATCCGGGTACCATGCCCCCTGAAGGTTCGGCGGAGCTCTCCTCGGCCCTGGGCCAGGCGCTTGTGAAGATACTCAGGGACGAGGCGCGGACTCTCCTTCCGCAGAAACTCGCGTTCTTCGCCCGCAGATACGGCTTCGTGTACGCCAGGGTGACCATAAAGCACAATTCCACCAACTGGGGAAGCTGTTCAGCCCGCGGCAACATAAACCTGAACCTCAATCTTGTCCGTCTGCCTGAGCCGGTGTGCGACTATGTCATCCTGCATGAGCTCTGCCATCTGAGACATCCTGACCACGGCCCCGGTTTCCATGCGCTGCTGGAGGACCTGTGCGCGGACAACATGAAACGGCTCTCTCTCCTTGTGGACGGCATGCGTGAGGCATGTCTGTCTGCGGGGGATGCCAGGTCCGGGGCGGAGGCCTCCGTGGAATATTTCCGCGGACTGGTCTCGGCAATGCGGCGCAGCAGGGCGAAGTTCCCTGTACACCATGTCCTGGAGCAGGAAGTCAGGAAATACCGCCTGGTGTGACCGCGGGGCGGCGCCGCTTGCGGGGAGGCTATATCGCTTTACCTTTCCACCTTCCGCTCTTGAGGTAAAGGCTGCAGGCGGTGAGCATCGCGGCCCCGTATATCACTTCCGTAAGCCATGCCACCCAGACAGGCGGCTTCAGCCCGTTGATGATGAAAATGCAGAAGGCAGTGTATATGACCAGCACCAGTATCTCCAGGCCGAAGGCCGTGCGGGTGTTCCCTGTGCCTGATATGGCATTGAAGCAGATCAGTGCGGGCGTGGTGAAAAGGTATGCCGCGCACAGCACCCTGAGCGAAGGTACGGCCCCGTCGATTATCCCCGGTATGTCCGTGTAGATGCTTATCACTGTCTTGGGGAACACGCAGAACAGCACCAGCAGCACGAACACCGGGGCGTATGCCAGCTTGATGATCCTGCGGATGAGCCGCGTGGCCGAATCCTGGTGCCCCTCGCCTATGAGGTTGCTCACCAGGGAGCTGCACGTGGAGGAGAACGCGGAGGCGAACACCCAGATGAACCCGGATATGCTCCTGACCACATTGGACTCCGCCAGGGCCCTTTCACCCAGATGCTCCACACAGAGGAAGAATATGAACCACGTGGACACCGAAAGGAAGTTCTGTATCATGGTCCAGACCGATATGCTCAGTATCCCCCTGAGCTTGCCCCAGCTGAAGTTTATCTTCCTGTCCAGCCCGTATTTCCCGCAGTCTGTCCTGCGGACGGTATATACTATGAAGAATATGAGCGAGACCAGTTCCGCCAGTGTGGAGCCGATGGCCGACCCGGCGATGCCCAGGGCGGGGAAGCCGAGGTTGCCGAACACCAGTATCCAGTTGAAGAGCACGTTGGCCAGCACCATCACTATTGAGTTCAGCGTCAGTGTCTTGGTCTGCGTCGTGCCGACATAGAAGGCCCTGAACATCACCGTGACGAACGCGAATATGAACCCTACCAGCCTCCAGCGCACGTAGTCCATGGCCGCATCCGCGATTTCCTGCGATGAGACCATCCGGTGCAGGATCCACGGGGAGAACAGTTCGGACAGGGCTATGATCACGACAGCCAGGCCCAGAAGGAAATACACCCCGTGGTAGAATATGTTTCCTGTCTCCCGGTAGTTCCCCTCCCCGTTCCTCCTGGCAATGATGATCTGCGAGCCTATCCC
>JADIMB010000039.1 GCA_017694995.1 Candidatus Cryptobacteroides faecavium
CTTCCGGGGGGTCGGATGCTGGACTTTATGTGGCAAGCTATGTCCTCGGGGCCGCCGGACTGGCTTCCGGCATACCCCTGCTTGTCAAGGGGAACAGGAAGCTGGACGCCATAGCGGATGACTATAACCGGAGAAACGGCTACAGCCTCGGACAGGGTCATGTGGAGAAGTCGCTGACCGTAGGGCAGTGCCGTAGCGGCGGAGTCGGGCTGGCGTTCAATTTCTGACCCGGGCCCCGCTCTGCTATTCTTTTCAAAATGTGTTGTATATTTGCAGTTTTGAATTGATGAATGTAAGCTTGTCAAACCGGCAGTACTGATATGGATGTAAATACAGAAAAGAATATACTGGAGGACATTACCCAGAAGGAGTATGAACATGGTTTTGTGACGGATGTGGAGCAGGAGTTCATACCTAAAGGCCTTAATGAAGACATTATAAGGCTGATATCGGCCAAGAAGGAAGAGCCGCAGTGGCTTCTGGACTTCCGCCTGGAGGCTTTCCGTAAATGGCAGAGGATGAAGATGCCCCGCTGGGCGCATCTTGATATCCCTGAAATCGATTTCCAGGATATCATATATTATGCGGCGCCTAAGAAAGACAGTGACCGTCCCAAGGAGATAGATCCTGAACTGGCGCAGACTTTCGAGAAACTCGGTATCCCCCTTCATGAGAGAGCGGCCCTTGCGGGTGTCGCCGTGGATGCTGTATTCGATTCAGTGTCAGTGGCCACGACCTTCCGGAAAGCGTTGTCGGAGAAAGGTATCATCTTCTGTTCTTTTTCCGAGGCTGTCAAGGAACATCCGGACCTGGTGAGGAGGTATCTGGCTTCAGTGGTCCCCGCCGGGGACAATTTCTTTGCGGCCCTTAATTCCGCTGTCTTCAGCGACGGGTCTTTCTGCTACATTCCCAAAGGAGTCCGCTGTCCGATGGAGCTCTCCAGCTATTTCAGGATCAATGCAAAAGGTACGGGGCAGTTTGAGAGGACGCTTATTGTCGCCGACGAAGGGTCGTATGTGAGCTACATGGAAGGCTGCACGGCTCCTATGCGGGACGAGAACCAGCTTCATGCAGCTGTGGTGGAGATAATCGTGGAAAAGGACGCTGAGGTGAAATATTCCACAGTCCAGAACTGGTATCCTGGAGATGCACAGGGGCGCGGCGGAATCTTCAACTTTGTGACCAAGAGGGGAATATGCAAGGGCTCCGGAAGCCATCTTTCATGGACCCAGGTGGAGACAGGGTCAGCCATCACATGGAAGTACCCGAGCACAATCCTTAAGGGAGATAATTCCTCTTCCGAGTTCTATTCCGTGGCAGTGACCAACAATTTCCAGCAGGCAGATACGGGCACCAAGATGATCCACGCCGGGAAGAACACCCGCAGCCGCATCGTGAGCAAGGGTATATCGGCGGGACGGAGCCAGAACAGCTACCGCGGCCTTGTGAAGATGCTCCCGGGGGCGGACAATGCAAGGAATTTCTCCCAGTGCGACAGCCTCCTGATCGGTGACAAGTGCGGAGCGCATACTTTCCCTTATATAGAGAACGCAAACAAGACTGCGGTAGTCGAGCATGAGGCCACTACATCGAAGATAAGCGATGACCAGCTTTTTTACTGCAACCAGCGGGGTATCGGACCGGAGGAAGCCGTGGGGCTGATTGTCAACGGCTATGCACGGGAGGTCCTGTCAAAGCTGCCGATGGAGTTTGCGGTCGAGGCCCAGAAACTTCTGCAGGTCTCTCTTGAAGGCTCGGTAGGATAGCCTGCAGGCCAGGGCAGTATTATGCGATGCCGCCGGCCGGAGCCGGGGTATGATTCCATTAGAATAAGATGAAAGAGTTCATAAACTATACATTGTTCACAATCGGCGGAGACACGCCGGTACTGCTGATAGACCTTATCACGTCTGTCCTGGGGCTTACTTGCGTATTCCTGGCGGGACGTAACAGCAAATACAATTTCTGGGTAGGCTATCTGTATACTTTCGCCCTGTTCCTGATGTTCTGGAACAAGAACCTGTACGCGAGTCTTATACTTCAGCCTATATCGTTGGGTATTAATATATTGGGGCATTATCGCTGGACGCATCCGAAGAAAGAGGAGGAAAGTTCCGCAGACCACAGCGCACTGAGGGTGTCTATGCTCAGCTGGCCGCAGAGGTTTATTGCGGCTGCTTCAGTATTCATCCTGGCCGGCTGCTGGGGATGGCTTCTCAGCCAGCTCGGGAACAGATGGTTCCCCGGCGCTTTCCCGTCTGACCCTATTCCTTATCTTGATGCCTGCGTGACTGTGCTCATCCTTGTGGCGCAGTTCCTTTCGGCTCTCAAGAAATGGGACTGCTGGATAGCATGGCTGCTGGTCAACGTAACGCAGATGGCCCTGCATATATCCGTTGGCCATGTATTCATGCCGATAGTGTCGTGCCTTTACCTTATAAACGGGGTGGTGTCGCTGTATAACTGGTACAAACTGTACAGGAAGTCGGCATGAAACTCTTTCATGAACGGTTTCCGGTTGTTAAAGTAAAATATTGATTTTTAGGATAATATTATTATATATTAATTCGTCGAACTGACGTTGAATTTGAACGACATTAATTGAAACAATCTGATATGGCACAAGACGACATACTTCTTAAGATTGAAGGTCTGCATGCCCGGGTCGAGGACAAGGAGATCCTCAAGGGCGTGGACCTCACCATAAGGAAAGGCGAAATACATGCTGTCATGGGACCGAACGGGGCAGGGAAGAGTACTCTTTCCGCCGTACTTGCAGGAAAGCCTGATTTCACAGTGACTGGAGGTTCGGTGACATTCATGGGCAGAGACCTGCTGGGCATGTCTCCGGAGGAACGTTCGTGGGCCGGTATCTTCCTTTCATTCCAGTATCCTGTGGAGATACCTGGGGTCACTATCACCAGTTTCATGAAGGCTGCCGTGGAGTCGCGAAGGAAGGCAGAGGGCCTTGAGCCCCTGAAGGCAGCCGGTTTCCTTAAGCTCATGAAGGAAAAGATGGCTTTCGTGCAGATGAAGCCCGAGTTCGCGAAGCGCGAGGTGAATGTAGGCTTTTCCGGCGGTGAGAAAAAGCGCAATGAGATTTTCCAGATGGCCATGCTCGATCCTGTGCTCTCCATCCTTGACGAGACGGACAGCGGACTGGACGTTGACGCGCTGAGGATTGTAGCCCACGGGGTCAATGCTCTCCGCACACCGGAGAAGTCGGCAATAGTAATCACACATTACCAGAGGCTTCTGGAATATATCGTGCCGGATGTGGTGCATGTCCTCAAGGAAGGAAGGATCGTGAAGACCGCCGGCAAGGAGCTCGTGGCGGAAATAGAGGAGAAAGGATATGACAGCATTAACTGATAATCCAGGGAAAAACTTTCCTGATGTCAGAGTGGCCGAAGGAGAGAGTTTCAGCCGTTCCCTTGTGATTGACGCGGGGAATCCCGGGGAGCATTCTCTGCATGTCGTGATGGAGGCTGGGTCCATGCTGGACCTGTCCGTCATTATTCTGCCCGGGGCAAGCTGCAGTGTCAATCTGAAGGTGGATATGGAGGGCCCGGGAGCGGAAGCTTATCTTTCAGGGATATACATATGCCCGGATGACGAGGTCGCAAGCATCAGGACGGATGTCAACCATAAGGTGCACCACTGCACTTCCAGGCAGCTTTTCAAGGGGATAGCAGGCGGAAGGGCAAGGACTGACTTCTACGGTAAGATAGTAGTGGCTCAGGATGCACAGAAGACTGAGGCGTATCAGGAGAACCACAATCTTCTGATCTCCGATATGGCCAGGATGGATACCAAGCCCCAGCTGGAGATATATGCCGATGACGTGAAGTGCTCCCACGGGGCCACAATCGGACGGCTGAATGAGGAGGAGCAGTTCTATATGCGCTCTCGCGGTATCCCTCAAAGAGAGGCCATGGTATTGCAGATGCTTTCGTTCATCTCCCCTGTAATCAGCCATATACCGGACGGCGGGATAAGGGAGAGCGTCTATGGTGTAGCTGAAAAGGCTGTGCGTGGGATGAAATTCTGATTATTACCTGACTTGCAATATGATATCTTATCCCAATGTTAAAGTGAACCTGGGGCTGAATGTCCTGCGCAGACGCCCTGACGGTTATCATGATCTGGAGACACTGTTTGTCCCGTATCATGAAATCCATGATGTGCTTGAGGTCATATCGGGCGATGACTACAGCAGGACATCGGCTTCGCTTTTTGCCAGGTACGGGGGTGCCCCGGGGCAGAAGGACGGAGAGGGGACCCGGATGCTATCCCAGGCTGTGTCGCCTGACGGGAAGATGATGATAACCGTTGCAAGGAAGGAGGGCGTTGACTGGGATCCTCTCAAGGATTTGTGTGCCAGGGCTTACGCCGTCCTGGATGCGGACTTCGGCCTGCCTCCTGTGAAGATATTCCTGGAGAAGCTCTCTCCGGTGGGGGCCGGCCTGGGTGGAGGTTCCGCCGATGCTGCCTTCACTCTGAGGATGCTCGAGAAGATGTTTTCCCTGGGCCTTGATGACGGTACTCTTGCCGGATATGCTTCAAGGCTCGGAAGTGACTGTGCCTTCTTTATTTATGACAGGCCGATGTTTGGCGAGGGCCGGGGTGAGATACTCTCTGAATTCCATTTCAGTGACATGAGACTGAGCTGTGGAGTGGAGTCAGGATACAGCGGAGCGGGCAATGCCAAGGAGTATGAACTCAAAGTGGTTGTCCCTGAAGGTATCTCTGTCTCCACGGCGGACGCGTACAAAGGGATATGCCCGTGCATGCCGGAAGTGCCGCTGAAGGAGGTGCTTTCAATGCCTGTGGAGCAGTGGCGCAGATTCCTGCGCAATGATTTCGAGCCGGCTGTATTCAGGAAATATCCTCAGCTTGAAGCCATAAAGGAATCCTTGTACGGATCGGGGGCTGTCTATGCAGCAATGTCCGGAAGCGGATCCGCGCTTTTCGCGATTTATGAAAAGTGACACTGCCCCTGCCGCAGAGCGCATCAGACGGTGCTTTTTTCTCTTTTTTTATCTGTTTTCCGATTTTTTATAAAAGAAAAAACATAAAAATCTGTTAAACTGTGGCGAAGTCCCGATATCCGAGGTGAGATATTTCGGGACTTCGCTGTTTATATATTCCTTTGCATCCGTGAACCGGGCCCGGCGGAAGGGCCGATAAATTTTTGGAGAAATGAGACTGATGGGAAGGATCGAGACGGTGAGCATATTGTCCACGATGTCCGGGATGATGATGCTTCTGACAATGTGCGGACTGAAGGACCTCGGCGGTCCGGAGCGGCCTGACGGGCCACAGCCGGATATACCGCCTGAAGAGACACAGGATACATTATATATTACAGGAGTTGAATATCCGGCCGGCTATGATTGGGTTAAAGATGTGGAGTACGGTACGGTTGCTTGCAGCCTGTTTGTGGAGAAGGAAGGAAAGAGGGTGCTGGAGGTGCCGGTCGGATATTTTTATCAGACAGCGTCGGATCCGGATATGCACAGGCTGGTCGGCGGGCATCTTTATACGGATTTTTCATCCGATACGGAGACTGTCATAAAGAAAGACGGCAGGACATTGTTCCGTTACCCGGGAAGGGAAATGATCTTATCGTTCTTCGTTTCGGACAGCGGGGATGTCTATACGGTAGGGGAGTCCCGGTCCGGAGACAGGGGATTCGTGATGAGAAGGAACGGAGAGGCGGTACTGGAGACCGGGTCCGGATATCCGGTCTCTGAGATAATGGATGCAGACGGTACTGTGTGTCTGGTATACAGGTCTTTGTCTTCTGGGGATATGTCTGGCGGAGGCGGATATTATATATTCAGAGACGGTGTCCAGGAGCCTCTGGAGGCTGCCGGAGAGGGATGCGAGGTGACAGATGCGGCTTATGCGCGGGACGGTCTGTGCTATGTGGCGGAATGTCCCGGGAAAAGTATGCAGGATGGTTATGTGGCGCTGATTACCGGGACGGGCACGTATCCTCTGGAAAGCGGCATGTACGGCACTCCGTCAGGATGTAAGATACTGTGTGACGGGAAAGACATATGCATTTCGGGTTATTGCCGGCGGCATGACGGAGGCGGGTACATATATGCCGCATGGGACTCCTCGGGCAGGATGCTCTATGCCCTGAGTCCGGGTGTGTACCCGTATTATTCATTTGTGGACCATGGGGATGTATATGATCTGGTGAGTGCCGCTTCTCCTTTTGACATGACTGTGTGCTACAAGAACGGTGCGCTCCTGTATACCTATGGACGCGGCGCGGCCTTCTACAGCAGTATACCGTCGGTGATGTTGAGGGGAAGCCTGTATACTGTTTTCTCTGACAGGGAAAGTTCCGGCTGCCCTTCTCTTGCTGTAGGAGGCGAGATTGCCGGGCGGCCTTTCAACGGGTATTTCACCGGAGTGTCCGCGTGGTGATGAGACAGTGGGCCAATATTGTGCTTTTCATGGCCATGGTCTCCTGCAGCCGGGAAATGGCTGTGCCTGGGCCGGTCACCCCTCCGGCCCAGGACACAGGATGCGTATATGTCACCGGGGTGGAATTCCCTGCCGGATATGACTGGACTTCATGGCTGCAGGACGGAAAGCCCCGGTCCAGGAGCCTGGTCTTCCTCATGAAAGACGGGGAACGGATACTGGAGGTGCTCACGGACAGCGTGATGTGCTCTTCATCCATGCCGGGAAGGCACAGATGCATCGGAGGGCATCTTTACATGGATTTCCCGGACGGGGACGGGACTGTAGTCATGAAGGACGGGACGGAGCTTTTCCGGTATGACGGACATGAGAGACTTTCGTCTTTCGAGGTGGACGGCAGCGGCCATATATGGACCTTGGGTGCGCATGATGAAGGGGACGGAGATGCGGGAGGAGGGCTTAGTCTCAGACGGGACGGATTCCCTGTGTTCAGCTGCGACAGTGCGGATATAGTCACAGGCCTGCACACGGACTCCGGAGACATCCTCTCCTTTTCGTACAGGAAGGCTGGCCGGACGTTCCTTTGGTCGTCGGGAGAGCAGCACGGGCTTTCGTTCATGCAGCCTGTGGACTCGGTGCTGGCGGCGGTGATGTACAGGGGCAGTCCGGTATGCGTGGTGCGTCTTGCGGACGGCGGAGGATATGCCGTGTCTTCCGGTAAGGGATTCTCTCTGCTTGAGACGTACAAGTATGACTGTCTCGGGAACTGCAGGTTCCTGTTCGGGGAAGACAGCCTTTTCGTGTACGGGGAGCTCAACTATCAGTATGACAGGCTCCGTTCTCCTCAGGTATGGAGGCTTGACGGCAGGATAAAGGCCGGTGCGGGGAAATACAAGCAGTCTTTCTTTACCTTTGTCTCCGGCAATGACGTATTCGCTTTTATCGGTAACCAGGAGTATTCCCCGTATATAAAAAGCTATGTTAACGGGACTCAGCTGTACAGCTACGGGAGCGGCCTTGATGTCACGGCGGACCCGGCCGCAGTCATCCATGACGGACGGCTGTATTTCCTGTTCTGCCGCAGGCACGGACAGAAAAAGCCATACCTTGCTGTGGATTCAGAGTCCACCGAGTATGGCTTCAACGGGTATTTTACGGGTATTTCAGTATGGTGAAAAGGCCTTTCCCGCATTTCCGGGAACCGTGCCTGGCCTTACTCTTCCCACCAGACTGTGCGGGACAGGTCCGGATTTACCTCTATGTGCACCTTGAGGGTGTCTTCCGGAAGAAGCTCCTCTACATTCTCCGGCCATTCCATAAGGCAGAGGTTGCCGCTGTAGAGATAGTCTTCAAGCCCGATGTCTATCGCTTCAGACAGTTTGTTGATGCGGTAGAAGTCGAAGTGATAGACGGTGCGCCCGTCTTCTGTCACATATTCGTTTATGATGGTGAAGGTAGGGGAGCATACCGTGTCTGTGACCCCCAGGCGCTTGCACACCGCTGTGGTGAATGTGGTCTTTCCTGCACCCATCGGGGCATAGAAGGCCACCAGCCTGTGCTCTCCTATCTTTTCAAGAAAATCCTCAGCGGCCCTGTCCAGGCCACTGAGGTCTTTTATGGATATTTCAGTCTTCTGCATATCTGAGTCAGGGGACCGGCTGGATTATTTCACATAACTTGTAAGAAGCTGCATCCTGCCTCCTTCAGGAGTGAATGTAACCTCTGTACAGTCAGCAGGTACCAGTACTGTCTCCCCCTGGTGCATGGTGACTTCATTGCCTTCGGCATCCTTGAGGGTCCCTTTGCCTGCGATGCAGATCACCACCAGGAATGAATCCATGTCCTTGAGGTCCCTTGTGAATGGCCTGTCCAGCTCATACATGGATGTAGTGAAATAGCTGCAGTCCACGAGGACGTTCTCTTTGTCAGCTTCTTTCTCGTAGCTTGTCTTGTAGTCAGGGTATACGGTGTAGTCTATCGCGGCTTTCGCAAGCTCTGTATGGAGCTCTCTCGGCTTGCCGTCCAGACCCAGCCTCCCGAAGTCGTAAATCCTGTAGGTGATGTCTGAAGTCTGCTGTATCTCTGCTATGAAAGAGCCTGAGCCGATGCTGTGTATGCGTCCTGCCGGCAGGAAGAATACATCGCCGGGGGCCACCTTGTAGTCATGGAGCACATCGGTGATGGTGTGGTTGTTGACCCTCTGCTCGTATTCGTCAGGGGTGATCTTCTGTGTGAGTCCGGACATCAGGTGCGCGTCCTTGTCGGCTGCCACCACATACCACATCTCGGTCTTTCCCTTGGAGCCGTTGTGCCTTGCGGCGGCAAGCTCGTCGTCAGGGTGCACCTGGATGGACAGGTCCTGCTTGGCGTCTATGAACTTGATAAGGAGAGGGAACTGGTCTCCGGTCTTTTCGTAGTTCTTCTGCCCGATGAGCCTGCCCTTGAATTCATGCACAAGTTCTGTGATGGTCCTGCCGGCATATTCGCCGTTTGCAACTACGGACTCGTTCCCCTTTACACCTGAAAGCTCCCAGCTTTCCCCGATATTGTGCTGGTCTGTAGTGATTTCCTTGAACGGGGCTATTTTCTCCCCGCCCCATACTACGCTCTTGAGTATTGGTCTGAATTTGAGTGGATACATATCAGTGTCTTTTATGCTATTTGTTCTTGTCCAGCTGGTTCAGGGCAAATGAATAAGCCCCGAGGGAGATGGCCTTGCTGGCCCCGAGCTTAGAAATGGCCACGCCGATGCGCTTCTGCGGGTCGTAGACCACTTCCTTGTCGCTGCCGTAGATCTTGAGCTTCCTTTCGTCGCCTTTGAGGAACTGCTCGAATTCGGCCTCGTTGTCCAGGTCATAGACTTTCATCTGCACCCTGTTCAGCTCGTCTCCGGCAAGTGTGTGCATCTTGCTCCTGAGCATCTCCAGCAGTCCCGGCATTATGTATTTCTTGGCAGCCGTGATGCCTCCGCCGATCACGATGAGCCCGTCCACGAGTGTCACTGCGGTGGCCATCGCATCTCCGGCCACCCTGCCCATCGTCTCGAATGACTTCCTTGCGGCCTCCTGGTCGCCGGCCCTTGTCCCTTCGGCTATGTCGAATATGTCTTTCGGCTCGAGGGTGCTGTCATTGTCCCCGCTGAGCTGCCTGTAGACTCTCTTCACTGCCCTTATGGAAGCCCCGTCCTCGACGATGATGTCATGGTTGTCAGTGTGAGGCAGGCAGAATGTCTCCACGCATGAGTTGTCGCCCCTGTTGAGCTCCCCGTTTATCACGGTCCCTATCCCGAGACCTGTCCCGAAAGTGTATCCGATGAGGTTCCTGTACCGTTTTGACGATCCAGCCTGCTCGAGCCTTGCGTTGACTTCAGGAAGGAGCCCTCCGAGGGCCTCGCCGTAGGCATAGAGGTCACCGTCGTTGTTTATGAAGACAGGAAGTCCGAATTCGTTGCTCAGGTAAGGTCCGAGGGCGACGCCGTTCCTGAAGGAAGGGAAGTTAGGAAGGTATCCTCCTATGATCCCGTTGGGGTAGTCGGCAGGTCCGGGAAAAGCGAAGCTTATGGCAGAAGGCTGCTCGTTGTCCTCCTTGAGCTTCCACACCACTGTCCTGAAACCTGTCACCATCGTACCCAGACAGAGGTCCAGGTCAGCCGCATTGGACGGCAGTGTGATAGGGTCTACGATGAACTTTCCTCCTTTCATGGCGCTGAAGACCATGTTTGTGCCTCCCGCGTCCAGTGTCAGGACAATGCGAGGGTCATTAGTATAGTTTGCCATATCTTTATTGTGAATTATAATTTGTCCAAACAATCTTACAAAGATACGAAACATCATCGAAAATACCTTAAAAAATTCATACCGGTAAAATCGGATACGGCCCGGAGGAACTGTATCCCTGCCGGATTTTGTTAAAAAATTGTTAAATCTCGATTTCCGAGGGTCACAAGTTGGCGTCCGGTTTTTTAATTTTGCCGCCGTATTTGAAAAAAACAAATTTCCTATGTGGACTGTCAAGGCTGCCAATATTCATAATATCAACAAGATCCATGATTTCCATTCATGGGGTGCAGCTGCATTGATCTAGCATTTATCTCCAGTTTTCATGAACTGTCCTTCAGCGGGCAGTCTTTCTGAAGATCCGTACCGGGCGGCCGGAGCAGGGCGTGATCCCCATGCGGTGAAAGGTCGCCCAGTAGCGGACTGAAGCCGGATTAATTTTCAAAAAAAAATACGATATGAGCAGGTTATATTGGCTCATGGTACTGTGTGTCATGGTGCTGTGCAGCCAGAGATTGTGTGCCCAGGAGATGCTGCTGGGCGTAGAGGAAATGTTCCGTCTTGCTGACCGGAACAGTGTCAGTATCAAGGCCTACGGTACAGGCAGGGAAGCTGCGGATGAAGCTCTCAAAGCCGCAAAATCCCAGCGGTTGCCTGATATAAACGCTTCATTGTCCGCAAGTTTTCTTGGTGACGGGAGGCTTTGGAACAGGGATTTCAGCGGCGGGACAGGAATCGACATCCCTTCTTTCGGGAACAATTTTGCTCTGGAGGCCAGCCAGGTCATATATGCAGGAGGGGCGGTCGACAGCAGGATCGAATTGGCGCAGATAGAGAAACAGATGGCCGAACTGGACTGGCAGAAGAACCGCCAGGATATGCATTTCCTTCTTCTGGGCTGGTATCTGGACCTCTACAAGACAGTGAACCAGATAAAGGTACTTGACCGTAACCTTGAACTTGCAGACCACGTGATAGAGAATATGCAGGTGCGTATGGAAGAGGGGACTGTCCTTAAAAATGACCTCACCAGATACGAGCTGCAGAAGGAGACGCTGGAGCTGCAGCGTACTGTTCTCCAGGATGGATGCAGGATTCTCAACCACCAGATAGTCACGGTGCTGCATCTGCCGGACAGTGTGAAAGTAGTTCCTGACAGTTCAATGCTCTCATGCGGTATACTTGCCCTTGAGGAACAGGACTGGCAGCAGAAGGCCGCACAGAACAGTATCGACTTGCGGCGTTCTGAACTTGGTGTGCGGGTGAATGAACAGAACCTCAGGCTGGAACGTTCCGCCAGGCTTCCGCAGATAGCGGTCATGGCGGCGGAGCATCTTGACGGTCCTATCACTATTGAGGTGCCTGTGCTGGACAGGAATTTCAATTACTGGTATGTCGGCATAGGTCTCAAATACGACCTTTCGTCTCTTTTCAAAAGCGGGAGGAAAATCAGGCAGGCACGCCTGGATGTCCGCAGGGCACAGGAAACCAGGCAGCTGTCGGTGGAGCGGACAGAGAATGCCGTGCAGGAAGGCTATGTGAATTTCATGACATCTTTTTCCGACCTGCGTACAAGGGAGAAGACAGTGGAACTTGCAGATGAGAATTATGCCGTCATAAGCAACCGTTATGACAACGGACTTGCCCTGCTGACAGACTTGCTCGATGCAGGCAACATGAAACTCAGTGCGGACCTCGCCCTGGAGAACGCCAGGACTGAACTGGACAGATATGAGAAACTGCTTTCCAGGAACGCCGTGACGCGGCAGCAGTATGACAATGTGCATACAGCTTTCCAGACTGCTAAGGCCAGGTATGAGAGGGCGTCAAGGACAAAGGAATCCGCTTCCCTCCTGAAGAGCGGGCAGTCGTACCGTCTCGAGCAGTGCGAGGCAGCCGTCCGGCTTGCGCAGGCGGCTGTGGACCTGGCCGGGCTCAACCTTTCATATACAGCCGTTGTGGCTACATGTGACGGAATTACAGGGCACAAGGATATCCACGAAGGCCAGCTCGTGCAGCCGGGCCAGACGATGGTGGAGATAGTGGATGGGACAGATCTCTGGGTGATAGCTAATTACAGAGAGACCCAGCTGAGGAATATAAGCGAAGGTGCCAAGGTGTCCATAAAGGCGGACGCTGTACCCGGCATTGAATACGAGGGAACGGTGGAGTCCATTTCAGACGCCACGGGAGCGGCATTTTCATTGATTCCGCAGGACAATGCCACGGGCAATTTCGTCAAGGTGGAGCAGCGGGTCCCTGTCCGTATTGTCCTGGACGGCAATCCTCCAGAGGCTCTGAAGCTTCTCAGGGCTGGATTCAATGTGGAATGCAAAGTGAGATATTGATATGGGAGCACCTGTACTGGAGGGGGCTTTCACGATGCCCATGTTCCGGGATTTTGTGCCCCGGAAGATACGCCCGTGGATCTATCTGCTTATGGCGGTCACTTTCCAGCTTTCAGGCGGACTGTACATGGGTACGGTGAACCGGATGGCCGGAGAGACATCCCTGATGAGGGAAGACCTGATGATGTGCCTTTATGCCAACCTTGCAGGTATGGCCATCTGGTTCCCTATGCTGTTCCGTATGAAATTCCGCTTCACCAACAGGATGCTTCTGCTGTCTGCCGCCGCCGGTGTCCTGCTGTGCAACCTTGCTGCTCCGCATATCACCTGTCTCCCTCTCCTGTGGGCGGTCTGCTTCGTGGAGGGGATATGCAAGATACAGGGTACATTCGAGTGCATGTCCACTATACAGCTGTGGATGACGCCCGAAAGAGATTTTACCGTGTTTTTCCCTTTCCTGCATATCGTTATCCTCGGGAGCATGCAGCTGTCTGATCTCGCGTCCACATGGCTGATGTACCACTTCCATTGGAGTTTCATGCACTACCTTGTCGCAGGACTGATGGCAATTGATCTGCTGGTCATCCTTTTCTGCACCACATGGGCCAGAGTGGCCCCGAAACTCCCTCTGCTGGGTATAGACTGGCTGGGCGGGATCATGTGGGCGGCCCTTTTGCTCCAGGTGGCGTTCTTTTTCAATTACGGACAGTTCTATGACTGGTGGAACAGTCCTGTGATGCGCCGTCTGGCTGTTTCCGGAGTGCTGACCTTGCTCCTGTGTATCGGCAGGATGATTTCGGTGAGGCATCCGTTCTATGAGCCGCAGATGTGGAGATACAGGCATCTTGTCCCTGTCCTTGTGCTTATAGCACTGGTCGAAGGCCTGCTTGCGGCGGAGCATGTGCTGGAAGAGACTTTCCTTGGCGAGGTAATGCGTTATCCTGAAGTGGTGAGTGTGAGGCTTGACTGGTTCATGCTTGCGGGAGCAGTCGCGGGGTGCCTGTTTTCCTGGTGGTGGATGCATATACGCAGATTCAATTACCTCAGGCTCATAATAGCAGGTATTTCCGGAATAATCTTCTATCTGCTCTGGTATTATTTCATGCTCTCCACTGATATCCGCATATCATTCCTTTATGTCCCTGCTGCAGTCAGGGGATTCGCTTATGCCGTGCTGAGCGCGACATTCATGGTGTGCCTTGAGGAGATCATGTCATTCCGCCATTTCTTCCAGGCCCTCAGTGTGTTCAACATGCTGCACATGGTCGTGGGAGGGGTGGTCGGCGCTGCTGTCTATTCACGCGGGCTGTCAGTGCTGATGTCGGACAATATCTCCAGATACGGCTCCGCAGTGGATATGGTGGCACTGTCAGCGGAATCTCCAGGCCCTGGATTCATGGAGGAGTTCATGAGAGGGATGATGGAAATCAGCATAAAGCAGATTTACGGATGGGCGGCATATGCGGCAGTGCTCCTTTTCCTTCTTTTCCTGCTCTACGACATGCCGGTAAGAAGACACCTCAAGCTGATGCCGTTGTGGCGTGCCGTAAGGAATGAAGCTGCGGGGTATCTGAGGAGGATATCTTTCAGGCAGTAGCTGGTTCCGGTCCCGGGCGGTTGGGAGATGATGGAAATTTGGTATTTTTGCATTCCACAATAAACGGATTATAACAAAATGACAGAAAAAACTTCTGAAAGAGTGGTCTTTCTGGACTATCTCCGCATTTTCGCGTGTTTCCTGGTGATGGTTGTGCACGCGAGTGAAAATTTCTATGGCGCGGCAGGAACAGGAGAACTGGCCGGTCCCCAGTCATTCCTGGCAAGTGAGGCAGACCGCCTGTGGGTGTCTCTCTATGACGGTTTCTCCCGGATGTCGGTGCCGCTTTTCATCATCATTTCGGCCTATCTGCTCGCGCCTATGAAAGAGGAGCAGACCATGTGGCAGTTCTACAGACGGCGCTTCAGGCGTATACTTCCGCCTTTCATCATCTTTATGGTGCTGTACTGCACCTTGCCTCTGTTGTGGGGGCAGATTGACAAGGGGACCGCGCTGAACGACCTTGTCAGGATCCCGCTCAATTTCCCTTCGCTCGCAGGGCACCTTTGGTTCATGTATCCCCTGATCAGCCTGTACCTTTTCATCCCTGTGGTGTCACAGTGGCTGCGCAGGGCTACGGCAAAGGAGGAGCTGTTCTTCATCGGGCTGTTCGTGCTTTCCACCTGCATGCCTTATCTGCACAGGTGGTTCGGGGAGCTGTGGGGCGAGTGCTTCTGGAACGAGTACCATGTGCTGTGGTATTTCTCCGGTTATCTCGGGTATCTGGTGATGGCCCATTATATCAGGGTGCATCTGAAGTGGAGCCGCTCCAGGCGTTTCTGGACAGGGCTGGCCATGATGCTCGCCGGTGCTGCGGTCACTATCTGGTCATTCTACTCCCAGGCAGTCCCTGGACAGGTCCATTCCACTCCGGTGCTTGAAATCGGCTGGGCCATGTGCACTGTCAACTGCGTAGTCCTTACCGCCGGCGCTTTCCTTATGTTCACCTGCATAGAGGCACGCAAGGCGCCGCGGGCCGTCTCGGAGATGTCCAGGCTCAGCTACGGCGTCTATCTGATGCATATGTTCTGGCTTGGGGTTTGGGTGACGCTTTTCAAGGTTGAACTCGCTCTGCCGGCTGCAGCCGCAATCCCGTGCATCGCCGTGGGCACATTTGCCAGCTGTTTCATCACCGCGAAGCTCATCTCTTTTATCCCCGGAAGCAAATGGGTGATAGGATAATGCGGAATATGCGTATATTTGCATTCATTCTGTAGAGGCAGGTGTAAGGCGATGGACGGAATATCAATCATAGGGAGCGGGGATTCCGCTGGCTGCATATATTTCAGGGATTCACTGGACGGGCTTCCCGCCCTGGTCAGGGGACACGGCCCTGTCTTCATCATTTATGATAATAACGTGTCCTCTTTCGCGTCCAGTATCCTCTCTTCTGCGGAGGTGGTGTCCTCCTTCGGGGTCGATGTGTCTGAGGACGCGAAGACTCTCGCTACTGTGGAAGGCATATGCTCGTGGCTGCTTGAAAGCGGTGCCGACAGGAATGCCGTCCTGGTGGCTGTCGGGGGCGGCATCCTTACGGATATGGCCGGATTTGCCGCTGCGGTATATAAAAGAGGTATAAAGGCTGTCTATGTCCCTACTACCCTTCTGGCTCAGGTGGATGCCTCAGTGGGAGGGAAGACAGGTGTCAATTTCCGCGGATTCAAGAATATTCTCGGTGTAGTGCGCCAGCCTCTTTTCACTTACATTTGCCCACGGGTGCTTGAGACATTGCCTTACGGGCATATCCTGGAGGGGGCTGCGGAGATGATAAAGACTTTCATCATCAAGGACGGGGGCAACTACAGGAAAGCCGTTTCGCTTTTTTCCTCTCTGGCGGAAAGCGGGGGAGGCGCCGATGCCGTCCGCAAGAGCATCCCTGACCTTGAGGGGCTTGTGCGGGCTGCAGTGGAGGTGAAGGCGGAGATAGTCTCCGAAGACCAGTTCGAAGGAGGGGTGAGACGCAAGCTCAATCTGGGACATACGTTCGCCCATGCCATAGAGTGGTGCAGCCACAGTATTTCGCACGGGCAGGCCGTATCCATGGGGATAGTCCTGGCTGCAAGGCTCTCGGAGAAACTGTCCCTGTGCAGGCCCGGCCTGGCTAAAATGATCGCATGCGACCTGGAGAGATGCGGGCTGGCGGTTGTCTCCCCGTTTCCTGTGGCCAGGCTGCATGACGCCATGCTCAAAGACAAGAAATCCGAAAACGGGAAAATATATTTTGTGCTGATAAGGGACACCGGAGATACGGAAGTGGTGCTGTTGTCAGCGGAGATGGTCATTAAATTATTGGAAACCGAATGATTTGTTCTACTGTTCAAAACAAAGACATACATGAGATTACTGCCGCACTGGGCAGATGCGAGATGGCAGAGATACGTCTTGACAGCTGCAGGCTCAGCCCTGACCAGATAAGCCAGTGCTTCATCTCTGACGTGCCGCTTGTAGCCACATGCAGGATTTCATCACTGATGGCCGGCGACCCTTCTTTGACCGAGGCGGCGGCTTCAAGGATAAGCGAAGACCTCCTGATCAAAGCGGCAGTGGCAGGAGCCAGATATGTGGATATAGAGCTTGAGGCCCCGAAGCAGATGGTGAAGAGGGTGGCGGCTGCCGCCAGGGAAAACGGGACGGCAGTGATACGTTCCTACCACGATTTTTCCGGCACGGACTCATTCGAGGCCCTGAAAGCCATTGTCGAGAAATGCATGTACCATAGCGGGGAGATCGTGAAGATTGTCACGACCGCCTCTTCGGAGTCCGATGTGCAGAGAGTCATGGACTTATACAGCTGTTTCGACCCATCCAGGCTTATAGCCTTCTGCATGGGGGAGGCGGGACGCGGCTCTAGGCTTGAATGTCTCGCGAAAGGTGCTCCTTTCACATATGCGTCTCTGGACGGGGAGCCTGCTGCGGCACCGGGACAGTGGCCGGACCGGCAGATGTACTGCGAGGTCTACGGGACCATGAAGTTCATAGGATATCCTGATGCCGGAGTATGTGCATCGGACCAGCCGTGTCCTGTGATAAATGTCCCGTCTTCAAAAAGCTTTGCGCAGAGGGCAATCCTTGCTGCAAGCCTGTGTGACGGGGTTTCCCGTCTCGGCAGGTATTCTTCATGCGGAGACAATTCATCTGCGGTGGCCCTTGTCCGCAGTCTGGGCGCCGAGGTCTCTCTTGATGGCGATGTGCTCGTGGTGAAAGGTGCCGGGACTGATGCCGTAAGGGCCCGTCTTTCCGGCGGGGAGAGCCTGAATGTCGGGGAGTCCGGGCTTCTGACAAGGCTGATGATTCCGCTTGCCGGCGCGCTTGCATCCGGCCCGGTGACCCTTTCAGGGGAAAAGACACTGCAGAAAAGGGTCATATCCGGTGCGGATGAGATCATGGCCAAGTTCGGCGTCAAGGTGACCGGCCAGGGCGGGGAGTGCATTGTGCCGCTGCGGGTCGACGGGGCGCTGACCCCGGGAAAGGCCGAATTTTCCGGGGCCTCAGGCTCGCAGATCATTTCCGGGCTCCTGATGGCCCTGCCTCTTCTCCAGAAGAATTCATCGTTTGTCGTCCATGACCCTGTGAGCATTCCGTACATGCTCATCACCGTGGACATCCTCAAGAAATTCGGTATAAGGATTTCGGACGAGATGCTCGGAGGCGACGACTTCATGCTCTCGGAAGGCAGCTGGGACTTCTGTACGGATATGCTTTTCAAGGTCAAGGGAGGGCAGAAGTACTGCTCTGCGGATTTCGACATGGAAGGGGACTGGAGCACCGCCGCCAATTTCCTTGTGGCGGGGGCCGTGTTCGGGAGGGCCGCTCTCTCCGGCCTTGACACAGGCTCTGTGCAGGCGGACCTGAGCATAATGGACATACTCATGGATGCCGGGGCGAGCCTCTCCCAGTATGACGGGAATGACGGCTGCATATCAGTGCAGCGTTCCCCTCTCCACAGTTTTTCCGTGGACGCGTCACAGTGTCCTGACTTGTTCCCGATAATTTCAGTCCTCGCTGCCTTCTGCCAGGGGACCAGCGAGATAGGAGGTGTGGACCGCCTAGCGCACAAGGAATGTGACCGGGGCCGTGCTATCCTCGATATGCTGCATCAGATGGGTGTGGAATCAGAGGTCAGGGACAATGTCCTCAGGATCAGCGGCCATTCTCTGGCGCAGAGACTCCTGACCGGGAAACTGCTGAAAGGGGGAGACTACTCCACTTTCCATGACCACAGGATGGCTATGGCTCTGTCAGTGGCGTCTCTCGGGGCTGATTCGCCGGTAGTCCTGGATGACAGGGAGTGCGTCGCCAAATCTTGTCCTTCGTTTTTTGACATGCTCTCGCAGGCGGGAGCATGATTTGCGGTCCGTCTCTCGGGAGGAACAGCCCGAGAGACGCCACTGAGAGTGTTTTACGGATTGAGTGCATTATGGATATTTTCGGAAAAAATTTCAGGATTTCTGTCTTCGGGGAGTCCCACGGGGACGGGATCGGAGTAGTGATAGACGGTGTCCCGGCAGGACTCGTGCTTTCAGAGGATGATTTCTCTATTGACCTTTCAAGGCGTAAGAGTGGTGCCAAAGGTACGACTCCACGGAAGGAGGATGACAAGCCGCAGATTCTCAGCGGTATAATGGCGGGGCATACTACAGGGGCTCCTATTGCCGTGCTGTTCAGAAACGGCAATACACGTTCGTCCGACTATTCCATGTTCAGAGAGATTCCACGCCCCGGACATGCTGATTTCGTGGCAGGAGTCAAATGGCACGATTTCAACGACCCCAGGGGAGGCGGACATTTCTCCGGAAGGGTCACCCTGGCTCTTGTAGCAGCCGGTGTGGTGGCCAAAAAGATACTGCATTCTTCCGTGGCAGCCGGCCGTATTGCTTCTTCCGGCCTTCCTCTTCCGGATTCTGACAGGCTGTTTGACATCAGTGCCGTGATAACTGAAATAGGCGGGATTCCGCGCGAAGAGGTCCTGCAAGGGAAAGAAGGGGAGACAGATCCGTCTGTCCTGTGGTCTTCCGTGCTGGATGAAGCGTCCTCCCGGGGCGATTCCCTTGGAGGGATAGTGGAGTGCCGTGTGGAGAATATCCCTGTCGGGCTTGGAGAGCCGTTCTTCGATTCTGTGGAGTCACTTGTCTCGCATCTGGCATTTTCCATTCCTGGTGTCAGGGGCGTGGAGTTCGGAGACGGCTTCAGGGCTGCTCGCATGAGAGGTTCGGAGCACAATGACCCGCTGGTCTCTCCTTCCGGCTCCACGGCACGCAATGGCTCTGGTGGGGTGAACGGCGGTATCACCAACGGCAATCCCCTGGTATTCAGGGTGGCATTCAAGCCCACATCCAGCATAAGGGCTGTTCAGCATACATGGAATTTCACTTCTGGTAAAATAGACAGTCTTGAGGTGCCCGGGCGTCATGACGTGTGCTTCACGTTGCGGACTCCGGTCATAGTGGAGTCCGCAGCCGCAATAGCCCTTGCAGACCTGCTGCTTACTTTATAAGCTGGTCTGAAGGCACTTCAAGTGCCTTCTTGAGCTGGTCGTCGTATCTGAGACGTACCTGTATGCCGGCTTCCTGGTAATAGTAGCGTACTGCGATTTCTTCTTCGATGAACGGGATTATCTCGTCTTTCTTCAGACGGATGAATTTCTCCTTGTCCATGTCCAGGGCCTTGTCCAGGGCATCGAGCTCGTCCTTCATCTCTTCTTCCAGGCCGTCTTTCCCTATTTCCTTCTTCATCTGGTCGAACAGTGTCTTGGCGCTGCTGCGGTAGTCGAATTCCTGGGTCTTGGCGAACGTTATGAAGTCCTCGAACTCCTCATCCGTGAAATGGAAGTCCTCCAGGGCAGGGATGCTGTCATGCTCGCGGACGAATTTCAGCACGTAATTGTCCACGACTCCGGACAGGACGAGGGAATATACAAGCCTGCTGTATTCCGGAGAGTCTATCTTTATATCAGGAGTTATCCCGCCTCCGTCGCGCACTGTCCTGCCTTTCATGGTCTTGAACTCATGTGTGAGCGAATCCGGGATGTGCCCTACGCTCCCGTCCTCGTTCCTGTGGCTGTAATCTATGGCCTGGACACATCTGCCGCTCGGGGTATAGTATTTGGCCGTGGTGACTTTAAGCTGGCCGTTGTAGATTATCGGACGGATGCTCTGCACCAGTCCTTTGCCGAATGTCCGTTCTCCTATGATTGTACCCCTGTCCAGGTCCTGGATGGCCCCGGCGACTATTTCAGATGAAGAGGCCGAGCCGCTGTCCACCATTATGATAAGCGGTATCCCGGTGTCTATCGGCTCCGCCGTTGTCCTGTATTCCTTGAATGATTCCTGGTCTTTCCCCTTGGCCGTGACCACCAGGGAACCGCGCGGGACGAAAAGGGATACTATGTTTATGGCCTCGGGCATCAGTCCTCCCCCGTTGCCTCTGAGGTCCAGCACCAGACGCTTCATCCCGGCTTCCTTCAGTTTGAAATACCCGGCTTTGACATCGCTGGACACATTGTCGGTGAATCCGTTCTGCTTAATATATCCTGTAGTGTCATCCAGCATCCCGACATACTCCACGTCCGGGATGTGTATCCTTTCCCTCACTATGGGCACCTCGAGGGTGTCCCCGGTGCGGAGTTTCTTTACGGTGAAGACCACTGTGGTGCCAGGCTTCCCTTTCATCTTGTCGCTGCTCTGCGCCGCTTCCAGCCCTATTGTCGGCTCGCCGTCTATGGCGATTATCTCGTCTCCGCACACCAGGGAGTTCTTGTATGCCGGAGAGCCCATATACGGCTCGTTGATCACGACATTCCCGTCCTTTTTCTTGTAGATGATCGCACCTATGCCTCCGTATGTCTTGGAGAGCATCATCTGCAGGTCTTCGTTCTCCTCCTCTGGTATATATATGGTATAAGGGTCGAGGTTGTCGAGCATGGCGTCAATGCCTGTGCGCATGATCCTGTCCACCGGGAGCGAGTCTACATAGGAGCGGTTAAGCTCCTTCAGGATGGAATTCTGTATTTCGACCCACTGCCCGAGCTTGAAACTCTTTGACTGTGCACCTGCAGTCATGGCAATAAACAGGGCTGAGGCCGCTGCGATAAGATATCTTCTGCTGTTTTTCATTTCAATTAATTTTTAATAGACCGGATAGCCATTGAACAAAATGGAGGCCACAAATTTAAGAAAACTATCAAAAACTTTTTTACCTTTGCACCGGATTTAGAGGAAATAAAAGCAGTTATTATTATGAAAATCGTATTTGCAACGGGCAATAGCGGAAAACTGCGTGAAGCATCAGAGATTCTAGGCGGGGGATTCGAGCTCGTTACCCCTGTGCAGATGGGCATCACAGACGATGTCCCCGAGACAGGCCTTACATTGAAGGCCAATTCTATCATCAAGGCAGAGCATATCTGGAAAAGCTGCGGGTGCAGCTGTTTCGCCGATGACACCGGTCTGGAAGTCAGTGCTCTGGGCGGAGCCCCTGGCGTACATACAGCCAGATACGCCGGTGAGGGCAAGGATTTCGGGA
This sequence comes from Candidatus Cryptobacteroides faecavium, assembly GCA_017694995.1. Classification (GTDB taxonomy): domain Bacteria; phylum Bacteroidota; class Bacteroidia; order Bacteroidales; family UBA932; genus Cryptobacteroides; species Cryptobacteroides faecavium. Next base: position 21,687 of record JADIMB010000039.1, read on the forward strand.
AGAACATTGACAAGCTGCTTTCCGAGCTTGACCTGCTCAGGGCTGAATGCTCCATGGCCGAGGAACTCGGCGTGAAGATGAACAGGTATTCCCGCAGGGCGCGCTTCAGGAGTGTGATAACCCTTATACTTGACGGGGAGAAATACTTTTTCGAAGGGACCCTGGAGGGCAGCATCGCATATTACAGGTCCGGTGAAGGCGGTTTCGGATATGACCCCGTCTTCATGCCGGACGAGTTCCCGGGCCGTACCCTGGCTGACATTACTGAAGAAGAGAAAAACGCCATATCGCACAGGGGCAAGGCTCTCAGGGCCATGGCGGCATTCCTTAACAGCAGGTAGTCCCGACGCGGACGTCCCGCCTGCATATAATCAATATGCCATAGAATGACTTCATCATCCGAGCTGATAGTCCTCCACCTGACAAAGACGGGGGACAATTCCGTAGTCATCCATACCCTCAGCAGAGAGTACGGACGAAGGAGTTTCTATGTGAGAGGGGTGGGGAAAGGTCCGGTGATGACGATGTTCCTTCCGATGAATATACTTGAGTGCGAGATTTCTGAGAATCCGCGCTCCAGCCTGGCTTCTGCCAGGAAGCCGGTACTGATGTATCCGCTTCTGGGGATAAGGGACAGTCTGTATAAGAATTCAATGACAATATTCATGAGCGAGGTGCTTTACCGGGCAGTGAAGGAAGGGGTTGACGAGCCCGGGCTTTATGACTGGTGCCGCAGCAGTATCCTTCTGCTGGACGCCCTCGAGTCGGATTTCAGCAATTTCCATATCCGTTTTCTTCTGGAGCTTGCTGTCGCCCTGGGATTCAGGCCATCTGCGGAGGACCTTGCTCCGTTTGCCGGGGAAAACCTCGCACTGCTTTCAAGGTTCATGTCCGAGCCTTTCAGCAGGGCCATGCTTGTCCCCATGTCGGGCACAGTAAGAAGCCAGATTGCCGATTCTCTTCTCAAGTATCTGGAATTCCATACTGAATCGGCATTGAATGTCAATTCTTTGAGGATTCTCCATGAACTTCTGGCCTGATGCCTTGCCGGAGTCCCCTTTTTTCTGACACATTCATTCACACACATTATTTTTATTATGAAGCAATCTTTCAAACTGTTCCTTACGGTGACGGCAGGGATTCTTGTCTCACTTGCCATGACGGCGCAGGTCACGACATCGGGCCTCAGCGGCCACGTATCTGACGAGTCTGGCGAACCTCTCATCGGTGCCGCAGTCATAGCGGTGCACATACCTTCAGGCACACAGTACAGTGCTGTAGCAAATCCTGAAGGACGCTATGTGATAAGCGGCATGCGTCCTGGCGGCCCGTATTCGGTGCAGATCTCATATCTTGGAATGGCTTCCCTGGACTTTAAGGATGTCACGCTTAAACTCGGAGAGCCTTATGAACTCAATGCCGTCATGACGGTGTCCAATGAGCTTGATGCCGTAGTGGTGGTCAGTGAAGTGTCTTTCAATTCGGCCAAGACAGGCGCAGGTGCCAGTTTCAGCCGCAGGGCTGTCGATATGACGCCTACCATCGACAGGAGCGTCTATGATGTGGTGAAGTACACACCCGAGGCATCTCTGAACAAGAACGGCGGAATCTCATTCGCCGGCACGAACAACCGCTACAACAGCTTCCAGATCGACGGGGCGGTGGCCAACGACGCGTTCGGGCTTTCGTCCACCGGTACAAACGGAGGCCAGACCGGGGCAAACCCGATCTCTCTGGATGCCATCGAGGAGATCCAGGTCGTGACGGCCCCTTTCGATGTCCGCCAGTCCGGCTTTACCGGCGGTGCCATAAACGCTATTACGAAATCCGGTACAAATACTGTCAGGGGGTCGTTCTACAGCTATTTCAACAACCAGGATTTCATCGGTACCACGGCCGGTCCTCTCGAGCAGGGGGAGACAAGGGTGAAGTATGACACCCAGCTTTCCCAGACATACGGATTTACTGTCGGGGCGCCGGTCGTGAAGGACAGACTGTTCATTTTTGCAGGTGCAGAGTACAGCAAGACAAGCAGCCCGAATGTCTATTCTCCTGAAAACGGTACATACGAGAGTGTCGAGCTGAACGAGGAGGTCATACTTCCGGACGGGACTTCTCTCGGGAAGTATTTCAATGAGGATATGGCCGAGGCCATGATCAGGCATTATGAGGAGAACTACGGAGTGCAGGGCACCGGCGAGTCATTCTCTCCGCATCAGGTTACGGACAGGTCTCTCAACGCCATGGCCAGGATTGACTGGAACATAAGCGACGCGCATAAGCTCATGCTGCGCTACCAGTTCATGGATGCCTATGCCGACCAGTATGATTCCGGTTCGTATGAATATACATTCAACAATTCTTCATACAGGCAGTCCAACAGGACCAACACTCTTGTGGCGGAGCTCAATTCCCGCATCACCGACGAGGTCTCCAACGAGTTCCGTGCAACAGCGGTGTTTGTGCGTGACAGCAGGTCAGTCGCCTACAGTGGTGCAAACATCTATATAGCGGACAATATCACACTGAATCTCGGGACCGACTACTCTTCGGGGGCAAATGCCATGCACTCCGACACATACACCATCACGGACAATGTGTCGATATTCAAGGGGAACCATACCGTCACGGCCGGGACCCATAACGAGATTTTTTGCTTCTACAACGTCTTTCTCCAGGGGGCTTACGGCTCGTATGGCTTCACTTCCATAAACGATTTCTTCAACAACAAGATAAACCAGTACGGATACCGTTATGCTGATCCTTCCCTGACAGGCGGAGATACAAGGTGGGGCGCGACGGCATGGGCTGCACAGTTCGGGCTGTATGTGCAGGACGAGTGGAAACCGGCGCGCAACTTCACATTGACATACGGACTGCGCGCGGATATGCCTATGCTTATGAACAGGCCTACTGAGAACCCGGAGTTCAATGCTTCCGATATTGCCGTCTCAAGCGGCCAGTATGTCGGTACGGTTCCGAAGGTATCAGTCCTTTTGTCCCCGAGGGCGGGCTTCCGCTGGTACATGGACAGCGCAAGGAAATCCCTCCTGAGAGGCGGGGCCGGGCTTTTTACAGGAAGGGTGCCGTTCGTCTGGCTTCTGAATGCCTACAACAACACGGGCATGGAGGCAAAATCCGTGACTGTAAACCAGCCTGACAGCAGTTTCCCGCTTACGAGCGACCCTTATAAGGATATCATCCAGTCCGGAACCGCTTCTGCCGGGGGCAGGGCGACCATCAACACGTTGTCCGAGGATTTCAAGTATCCACAGGTCTTCAGGGTGAACCTCGGGTATGAACATGAGTTCGGGAAAGGGTGGAAATTCACGTTCGACGGGCTTTATTCCAAGACTTTCAACAATGTCTTCTTCCAGAACCTTGCCCTGGCCCGCACAGGTACGGTATATGCCGTGAGCGCGGATGCAGCCAATGAGTCGAATGTCGCCCCGTATTATTCACTTGACAAGACCTACCAGGCGGTAGTCGCGCTGAAGAATACCGACAAGGGCTATTCATATTCGCTCAGCGGGAAGATTGAAAAGAGTTTCAGCTTCGGGCTTGACCTTATGGCTGCATATACGTTCGGGCATTCCTGGTCAGTCAATGACGGCCTGTCTTCAGTGGCGCTTTCAAGCTGGCAGTACAACTATTCTGTCGATACCAACTCCCCGGAGCTTTCGCACTCGCTTTTCGACAGGCCCCACAGGCTGATGGCTGTGATCTCATACACCACACCGGTCTATGCGGGAGGTCTGAGGACTTCGGTGTCCCTTACTTATGAGGGCGGCAGCGGACAGCGGTATTCATATACCATGAACGAATCCGCGGATTTCAACGGAGACGGGAGAAACGGGAATTCCCTGCTTTACATTCCCACCAGTACGGAAGTGACGCAGATGTCATGGTCGGATGAAGGAGATGCGGCGCTTTTCGAGCAGTTCATCAGCAGTGACAAGTATCTCAGCAGTCACAGGGGCCAGTGGTCGGAAAGGTATGCCGGCATCGGCAAGTTCGAGCATCATTTTGACCTGCATATCGCCCAGGATTTCTATTTTGACCGGAAACACGGGCGCAAGCTCCAGTTCGTAGTCGATTTCCTGAACATAAGCAACCTGTTCAACCGGGAATGGGGCCTCTACTATGACGGGGCATATTACCGTCAGGTGCTCGGAGTGAGCAGCCTTACCACGGATTCCCAGGGGAATGTGACGCCGGTTTATTCCTATATAGAGCCTCAGAAACTGAGCCTGAGTGATTTCTATTCCAGGTGGAGATGCCAGCTCGGGTTCAGGCTGACATTCTGACGGCGTATACATATTTAACGTGAATTCGATGAATTTAATTCATTAAATTACATCGAATTACCTATTAAGGAGCAGGGCCGTGGCCTGCGACAGGGCCCCCAGCGAGGGGGCGGACTGGGGTGGCGCCCCTTAATAAGGGGCTG
>JADIMB010000040.1 GCA_017694995.1 Candidatus Cryptobacteroides faecavium
CCTCCGGATAGACTTTCCTGATTACGGCATGGAAAGACTCATTCTGCCTTTCGAATATGGCTTCCAGCCCGGCGGTCACCCTGTCGATATAGTGCTCGTCGATCTGCGCCTCAATCTTGTAGCTTGACAGGTCGTTTATCTGTCCTATCCTTGTCCCCGAGGCAATGGACTGTCCGAGGACTGCGTCCAGGAGACCGAGCTCCCCGTCGATAGGAGCCTTTATGGTGAGGTTGTCCTTGCGCCTGCGGATCATCTGCATGTTTACTTTCATGTTGTCCAGGCTCTCCTGCATCTGTTCTATCTCCACGCTCCTGTACAGGCTGTCCTGCAGCTCGCGGTTCTTCACCAGCTCCAGCTTGTCCAGGGTCAGGAGGTAGTCCTCCTCGGCCTTCAGCCATTCCTCCCTGGCGATGAGCTTCTCTTCATAGAGGGCCTTCATCTGCTCGTATGCACGCTTGTTGCGCCTTTCCTCCATCTGCAGCTGGAGCCTCTCCTGCTTCACGCTGAGTTTCTGCTGTTCCATGGAAATCATGGTGTTGCGCAGCAGGTTCTCTTTCTCTGCCAGCTCCGCTTCAGAGTTAAGGATCTGAAGGTCCAGGTTCTCGTTGCTCAGCCTCAGTATCTCGTCTCCCTTTTTCACCTGGCTGCCTTCCTCACGGATAATCTCCTCCACCACACCGCCTTCGAGCGGGCTTATCTGGATGGTAGTCATAGGCTGCACCTGTCCGCTGATTCGGATATAGTCGTTGAACTCGCCCTGGGTCACATCCCCTGTCGTAAGGGTCTGGCCGTCAACTCTCAATGTCGAGGAATTGTCCCTGAACACTATCCAGAGCACAAGTATCAGGAACAGGGCTCCGCCCCAATACGGCAGCGCTTTGCGCGTGAACGCCGTCCTGAATCCTTTCTTCTTCTCGATCCTCTTGTCCATTGTCTCGTTTTCCATATTGTTGAATTTCTTTTGTTTCTAAATCATCCTTGTCCACATCTGCTGTCCGGCATTGCAGCTCCTCAGAACTGCTCCAGATAAGGTGTGCCGTTGTAGTATGACACCACATGTTTTTTCAGGTAGTACTGGAGCAGCGCGTTGAGCCTTTCGGCCTTAGCCTGCATGTATGTCTCCGATGCCGTCTTGTACTCGATAGGGGAGATCATGTCCAGCTCGAATTTCCTCTTGTTGAGCCTGTATGCCTCCTCCTGGACATCGGCACGCTTCTCTGCCTGTAGATAAGCTGACTGTGCTCCGTCCCTGTCCTTTACGGCCCTTAGCACTTCAGCTTCCACTTCCCTTACTTTCTGGTCATATTCAGCAGTGGCGCGCCTGTATGCGTTTTTCTTTCTTGCGATATTGGAATGTCTTGAGAGCCTGTTGAATATCGGGATGGAGAGTGAGAGCTGGATGTATTCTCCTCCGTTGTTCCGGAACTGGTTCCAGAAGCGGTCGGCAGTATATCCCGTCTGCCCCGGATAGGTATAGTAGCTGGTGGACCATCCCCCGTACAGGGAAAGTGTAGGGGCGAGCTGCCACCTGGCTGTCCGCAGCTCGAGCCTGGCGTTGTCCATGGTCCCTTTGGCAATGGAGATTGACGGCAGGCTGTGCTTGGCGTTCTCAATGATCTCGTCCGTACCTGTAAGGTCGTCAAGTATGCCCTGTCCATACCCGTCGTCTGCCGCCGATGTATCTATCACGAGGGGGTCGGTAATCGGCCAGAACATGACATCCTTGAGAGTGATGTATGCGTCTTCCAGGCTGTTCCGGGCGGTGATGAGGTTGTATTCCTTGTCTGCAAGGTCGGCTTCCATCTGCACCACATCGGCATATCCTTTCTGCCCGAGCTCCTCCTGCCTCCTGGTCTGATGGAGGGATTCCCTTGCTGTAGCTGCCTGGTCTTCAAGTATTTCGGAAAGTTTTGTGTAGTACACGACGTTGTAATATGCCTCTATGGTCGCAAGGCAGATTTCATCTTCGGTCTGCTGCTCCTGGCTGATGCCCATCGCTTTTGCCGTCCTGGTGATTTTCATGTTGTTGACAGCCTCGAAGCCGTTGAAAAGGTCGATTCCCGCAGAGACGGAATATGCGTTGTTGAAAGAAGTCGTGGAGATGTATGTGTTGCTTTCAGGGTCGATGGTACGTCCGAAGTTATAATATACATGTCCCTGGGCGTTTACTGTAGGCGTGAAGGTCGAGAGAATGGCATCCCTCCTGTTGATCTGGTTGTCGTCGTTGGTGGCCTGCTGTATCCTGATTTTAGTGGAGTTGGAGATTGCATATTCCATGCAGTCCCTTAAGGTCATCACTCCGTCTCGGGAGGTCTGGCCGGAAGCCGGCACTGCTGTTCCACTCCCTAATGCCGCCGCGATGATGATCTGCCGTAATATTCTGCAAGTTTTCATTGTCAGGTGTTTCAATGTTCCGTGCCAGAATATTACATTATCCGTACCTTTTGTTTTAAGTGGCTTGTTTTCAATATGATATGGTTTTCAGCGGCAGCGCCTGGTGTAAAGAAACTTTACACTCTGCTGTAAAGCATGTAAAGAAATTTTACACCTCATGGTGTATAGCCCGCCTTGAAGTGCCTTCCTTCATACGGGTCGTACTGCATCTGCGGCTTTGAGAACTTATAGACATCCGGGTCGAAATGCTTCCGGTCCTTGAACACGGATTCGTCAAACTCGAGCGGCCTGCCGCCAGGCATGTATATGTAATATAGCCCGTTCATGACCGGAACGGCATTTCCTGACGGCGGCATTCCCAGCCCGAACAAGAGTTTCCCTATATAGACAGCGAACGTAGGCAGCGCAGGAGGCGCTGAGGCTGCGAGTGACCGGGCGATATCGGTCTTGACTGCAGTGATGCCATTGATTTGCACAGCAAGTTTTTTGCGGTTCTTGTCGACAAATGTTTCAGGGACCGGGAGAGTTTTCATATATGGCGTATAAATTTGTTGTGCATCCGGTTTTTACATAAATTTGCCAGGCCAAAAACATGATTATGGGGATAAGACAGGAAATAAGGGAATATATAGACAGCAGCATAGTCCCGCTCTATGATGCCTTTGACATGGCGCACCGCAGGGACCATGTGCTTACGGTGATGTCGCAGGCGATGGAGCTGTATTCCACGGCCCCTGAGGAAATCCGCTCCGGCATTGACCCTGAGATGCTTCTTGTCGCTGCCGCCTGCCATGACCTCGGCCTGGTGAACGGCAGGGAAAACCATCATCTGGATTCCGGCAGGATAATCCGTTCTGACAGGATGCTGTCCAAATGGTTTTCCAGGGAGCAGGTGGAGACCATCGCCCGGGCTGCGGAAGACCACAGGGCATCCGGCAAGTCCGAGCCGAGATCCATATACGGCAAGATAGTGGCGGAAGCTGACCGCGTCATAGATGCCGGGACCATAATACGCCGCACTGTCCAGTATGGCCTGACCCGCTATCCGGAACTCGGGGCCGAAGAGCAGATAGCAAGGGCAGAAACACATCTTGCCGAAAAGTACGGGCCGGGTGGATACCTCAGACTCTGGATACCATGGAGCGGCAATGCTTCCAGGCTTGAGGACCTGCGTGCCTTGATATCGGATGCGGCATCTCTTCATGCTGCAGTCAGCAGGGTCTTCTTTACTCTCTGCATTCATAGCCAGTGACAGCCAGCCCTATGTTCAGCCCGCACCGGGATATGCTGCCCAATGCCTTGTCCCTGGTGTAGCTGGACTTGAAATACAGGGGGAACAACAGTTCGTTGCGTATTATCGCCTCCATGTATTTTTTCCCGGTCCATGTACTCTGCTCCTCCCATTCGTTCCAGCTCTTTTCAGAGCACCCGATAAAGGCGAGGCTCACGAAATATTCCCCGGGCTCCAGCATCAGTGTTTCTTCAGGGGCTATTTCATACGTCTCCATATCCTGACATTCGGCGATGTCGATATATATCGGCCTGTGAAGTATGTTCCGGAAAGAGCCGTCTGTTATCCTGTAAACATTAAGGCTGACTTTAGTCCCCTCGATGGTACATCTTGCCACCTTGAAGGAGAATTTCCTGATTATGAACGGTTTCTTCACTTTGACATTCGAACCTACCTCTGTACCTCTGCTGTCCGGCCTGAAAGATCCGTATGCCATCGGGAAGCGTGCCCCTTTGGAGACGAGTGTCTTTTCCTTGAAGCTGTCCGGATATACTACTGCCGTCTCTATCTTGTTTCCTGTCAGAGTGACACACATGGTGTCCGTATGCATATATTCCGATGCCGGTATGCGCCCTGTCAGGTATGACACGTGCTGGAACTCAAGTGAATCTGTCTCTCCCTCAGGGATTTCCAGTTCGAATATCCCGTCTGCGGACGATATTGTACCTATACCTTTCCCCGGGATTCCTACGGCTACGTATTCGACGGCTGCCCCGTCCTGGTTTATTATCCTGCCTTTCAGGAGATGTCCGTCCTCTTTCCCTTCGCTATTCCAGGGAAACACGGAAACGGCCAGGACTGTTGCTGTAGCGATGATGATATCCGGTCTCATTGTTTGTGTGTATTAGTTTAATAATGCACTGCAAATATATTCAGCCTGAATGAAAGATGCAAATTTTTCTGCGGTGGTATATTCCTGGCCGGAAATGAAATAAAAAAACAGGTCCCGGAAAATCCGGAACCTGCATTAATGCAATTAGAGTCAGTTAAGACTAGAGCTTAGGACCTGCTGCTACGAGAGACTTGCCGAGTTCGTTTCCTGTGAACTTGTCGAAGTTCTTGATGAAACGTCCTGCGAGGTCTTTTGCCTTTGCATCCCACTCTGCTGCGTCAGC
>JADIMB010000041.1 GCA_017694995.1 Candidatus Cryptobacteroides faecavium
TATGTTCATCAAGGGAACTCACTGAAGGAATCCTGAGGAGCGAGTAAAGCTCATCCAGGAACCTTTCCCTGTTCTTTTCGATATAATGTTTCATGTGGTCTATGATTTTAATGCCAATCTTTACAAAGATAGCATTATTTTCCTCATAACCAATAAAACGGAGGGCAAGGGAAGCAGATTTCTCCGCTCGCTGCGCTCGGTCGAAATGACAGGGTATGGGACTGGAGGGATAAGCTACCCTTAACCTGCATGGTGGAGTCAGAAAATTTTCACGACGCCGACCTTCAAAGTCAGCTCTACATTAGAAAATTGATTATCAAAAATACATCAAACAACATTCTCCCGATCCCATTATAGGAATGAGACCGGGAGAACAGACTCTCAAATAATTAATGTTTTACTCTATATTCCAGATTTATATCTATTTCACGACACGGAATGTACATGTCTTAGAAAGTTCATTGCCGCTATTGTCAGAAAGATTGAGCGTGAAGGAATGCTCTGATCCGTTTTCACCAAAAATTGGAATCAAATTGACCAGAGATGTGATGTTGAAATCTACAGAAGGCTGGTTGAGGAGATTCTCACCCGTAGGAAGCTGTCCTTCTGTCACTCCATCAAGGATTCCGATGACAGTGGCATCATTGATCAGGTCAAGGTCGGTGGTTGTAATGCCGATAGCCCCGAGAGCGCCCTCAAGAGCATCTGAATCGACAGAGACCACGAAAGATTTGATTCCGGCAGGGGCATTGACAGAAAGGCTTGCGTCCAGATTCCCGTCGATGTCAACTACAGAGAAAGTCGGATTTGAAGCCCACGTAATAGTAGGTGCAAGATAATGGAATACAACATCCTGGGAGAGAGTCCTGTCCTCATTGTCTGTAAGGGTGAGAGTAAACACATGGTCACTTCCTCCTACAAGAGTTCCGTTCATCTGCCCCATTGTGATGATAAGAGGAACAAGATTGGAAAGATTGAGAGAAATCTCCGTTTCACCTGCAAGTGCATCCCCAGTAGGGATACCTGTCGAGCCAAGAAGAGCGATAAGTTCGGCCGGACCGTTAATCAGGTCCATATCAGTCGAACCTCCATTTACAGCCGAAATGATAGGATTCAGGACATCAGAGTCAATCCCTACCACGAACGACTTGATTCCCGCCTCCGCCGTGATTTTAATCTGGACATCCATTTCGCTAGTAAGTTCAGCCTCGAAGTTCTCGTTACCTTCCCAGGTCATGGTTGGCTCGGCTGTTGTAGCCGGTTCGTCCCCGCCATTCTCATTACATGAGGAAAGCGCAAAGATGGCGGATGCCGCCATCAGCATGGTTAAAAATCTTTTCATTTTTTTTAATTGTTTAAATTAAACATTTCCCTAATGGGTTTTATAATTTTCTTAATTAACAGATGACAGTTACATATCTGTTCCTTGTCTCTGAAGGGAGACATGATCAATGTCCCTGTACTGCTCCTATATGCGCCTTGGCGTAGTCGAGTGTGAGGTCAAAGGTCTTCTTCCTGGATGACGGAGCCTCATACATCGCGTCCGTCATGATCTGCTCGCAGATGGAGCGCAGCCCTCTGGCCCCCAGCTTGTTCTCTATCGCAGTATCCACGATCAGGCCGAGCACTTCCGGCTCTATCTTAAGCTGCATCCCGTCAAGTTCGAACATCTTTTCGTACTGGCGGATGATGGCGTTCTTAGGCTCGGTCAGTATCCTCAGCAGGGCCGCCCTGTCGAGCTGGTCCAGATAGGTGATGACCGGCAGGCGCCCTATAATCTCAGGGATGAGGCCGTATGCGCGCAGATCCTGGGCGGATACATACTGCAGAAGATTCTCCTTGTCCACCTTCTGCCTGTTGTTCGCCCCGTACCCTATCACCTGTGTGTTGAGCCTCTGGGCAATCCTCCTTTCTATCCCCTCAAAAGCGCCTCCGCAAATAAAGAGGATATTCTGTGTGTTGACCTGAATGAACTCCCGCTCGGGATGCTTGCGTCCTCCCTTAGGAGGGACATTCACCACATTGCCCTCAAGCAGCTTCAGCATGGCCTGCTGCACACCTTCGCCAGAGACATCGCGCGTAATGGAAGGATTGTCGCTTTTGCGGGCGATCTTGTCTATCTCGTCGATGAAGACTATCCCCCTTTCCGCCAGAGTCACATCATAGTCAGCCTCCTGAAGCAGACGGGACAGGATACTCTCGACATCCTCTCCGACATATCCTGCCTCAGTGAGTACAGTCGCATCCACTATGGTGAACGGCACATCAAGAAGCTTTGCTATGGTCTTTGCGAGCAGGGTCTTTCCCGTGCCCGTAGGACCTACCATCAGGATGTTCGACTTTTCCAGCTCCAGATCCTTGGAGTCATCCAGATTATGGTTTATGCGCTTGTAATGGTTGTAGACAGCCACTGAAAGGAGCTTCTTGGCCCTCTCCTGGCCTATCACATACTGGTCCAGATAAGCATGGATCTCCTTCGGTTTGAGGATCTTTTCAAGCTTCCCGTGCTCCGGAGCCGATGCCGGACCTATATTTTTCAGATAGTCGCTGCACAGCTTGACACAGTCACTGCAAATGCATGAGTCAAGACCCTGCAGCAGAAGCGGGACTTCAGACTCGCTCCTGCCGCAGAACATGCAGTATCTTTCATCTTTTGGTGACTTCCCTTTAGTCATTATTTCTTTTTCTTGGTAAGAATCTCGTCGATCATACCGTACTCCAGAGCCTCTCTGGAATTCATCCAGTAGTCCCGGTCCCCGTCTGCCACAATCTGCTCCATAGGCTTGCCGGTATGCTCGGAAATGATCCCGTAAAGCTCATTCTTCACTTTCATTATCTCCCTGGCAGCAATCTCGATGTCAGAAGCCGGGCCCTGGGCCCCGCCAAGCGGCTGATGTATCATGACCCTTGAATGAGGAAGGGCGGAACGCTTCCCGGCGGCTCCGGCGCACAGGAGGACAGCACCCATAGAAGCGGCCATACCTGTGCATATCGTAGATACGTCCGGTTCGATAATCTGCATCGTGTCGTATATCCCCAGACCTGATGAGACAGAACCTCCAGGAGAGTTGATATACAATGAAATATCAGCCGTACTGTCCGTAGACGCAAGATAAAGCAGCTGTGCCTGGATTATATTGGCCACATCGTCATCGATAGGCACACCGAGAAAGATGATCCTGTCCATCATCAGACGGCTGAAAACGTCCATGGAAGCGACGTTGAGTTTGCGCTCCTCGATGATGGTAGGATTGATGTATGCATCGTATACCGAATGGTAACGATGCATAGTCATCGAACTTATGCCATGCTCCAGGCGGGCATATCTGTCAAAATCCTTTTCCATGTAAAACTATTTAAGGTCACGGAACTCTTCCACAGACACGGTCCTGGTGTCAAGAGTCACAGCCCCGCGTACGGCATCAAGAGTCTTCTGGTCCTCGACCTGCTCCAGGACTCTCCGGCCTTCCTTCTCCTGAGAAAGAATGCTCTTCGCATATGCGTCAAGCTGGTCATCAGGGACATTGCCTATTCCGTACATAGCAAACTGGTAGGCTGCAAAAGCCTTTGCGCTGGCAAGGAGGTCTGCCTCCTCTACCTTGACCTGATACTTGTCCATAAGATAGCCGCGCACCATGTTCCACCTGAAGTCCTCGAGGAACATATCGAACTCCTTCTCGATCTCCTCCATAGTGAACTTGCCTTCATTGGCCACGAATATCCACCTCTTGAGGAATTTCTCCGGAAGGGCAATACCTGCTTTCTTCACAAGGTAATCTTTTGCGTCCTTGGAGAAGCGGAACTCAGACTCCTGGGTGTATTCCGCCTGAAGACGCTCAGCGACTTTCGCATCAAACTCTTCCTCATTCTTCACATTCCCGGCACCGAAGATCTTGTCGAAAGTGTCCTGGTCCATCGGAGCGGACACGAATGTCTTGACTGTCTTCACAGTCATCTTGAACATCGGGTCCAGAGAAGCGAGGTCCTCTTTCTTGACCTTCAGCATGGAAGCACGGTCAGCCTCGTTGGTGAACGTCTCGTTTACATTGATCTCACGGGTCTCACCAGGCTTGATGCCGATGAACGACTGCCTGACTGCTTCATCTATATTCCTGATGGCCACATAGGTACCCTCAACCTTCGTGTCACCCTGCTCGAAGTCGACGATGATGAAGTCATCCGCACCGGCTTCCTGTCCGTCCTCCAGGGACCCGTACTGCTTGAGGAGGTTCTCCTTCATTTCAGCCTTGGCGGAATCCTTGACCTCTATATTGTAATAAGGAATCTTGTCTTCCTTTGAAAGCTCAAGGACGACATCAGGAGTCGTTGCGATGTCAAACTTGAAAGTGAAGTCATTCCCGTTGACCCACTCAGTCTTTGGCTGGTCCTCGCTCGGGAGCGGCTCCCCCACGACTTTGAGACTGTTCTCCTTGATGAAATTGTTGAGGGAGTCTGCAATGATGTCATTGACGGCATCCACAAGGGCAGACTGGCCGTAAATCCGTTCAATAAGGGAGATAGGGACCATCCCCTTCCTGAAGCCTTTGATCTCGGCTGTCCTCCTGTGCTCGTTCAGTTTCTTTTTACGGCGGTCTGCGTAATCGTCCTTCCCTATCGAAAGGGTCAATTCAAGATTGAGTTCATCAACCTTATTCTGTGAAATTTCCATATATATAACTGTTTATATTTTTTCTGCCAATACAAGGGGTGCAAAGATAGCAATTCCGGAGATATTATCAAAATCAAGCTTCCTGATGCGAGTTGCGAGGATCCGGGAGACTTCTTTTCGGATAAACCACCCTTGCGTGATGTATCTGCTGGATATAGTCCTTCATGACAGACTTGATAGTGTTGAGGTCCTTCAGCGTTATGTCAGCCTCCTCGAACTGTCCCGCATCCATCTTGGACTTGACTACACCCTCCACAAGCGATGATATGCTGTGAGGGGTATAATCCTTCAGTGTCCTTGATGCGGCCTCCAGTGTATCGCACAGCATCAGGATCACCTGCTCCGGAGACTTCGGCTTCTCGCCCTTGTAATAGAAATCATCCGCCTTTTCAGGGTCTCCACCTGCGTTGAGATACTTGTTGTAAAAATATGCGGTGCAGGTAGTACCGTGATGGGTAACAATAAACTGCCTTATCTCGTCCGGAAGCCCGTATTTGTCCGCAAGTGCAAGACCGTCAGACACATGCTTTATAATCTCGCGTGCACTTTCCTGAGGAGTAAGCCCCTGATGGTAATTGGTCCCCGTAGAGTCGTTCTCTATGAAGCACTGCGGGTTGAGCGTCTTGCCAATGTCGTGGTAAAGGGCCCCTGCCCTGACAAGCTGCACATTGGCACCGATAGCCTTGGCGGCGGCATCGGACATGTTCATCACCTGGAGGCAGTGCTGGAATGTGCCGGGGGCCTTGTGCGCAAGCTCAAGCAGCGGCTTGTTGTTCGTGTCGCACAGTTCCACGAGCCTGGAGCTTGACACGAGCATGAAAATCCTTTCGAACAGATAGATGAGCGGATAGCCGGCGACTATCAGGAATGACCCCAGGAACATGAAGAATATCGTCCTGTAGTCGTCGAAACCTTTTATGCCGTCAATGAACCGGAATCCCAGATAGACAATAAGCAGGCACAGGAACACGCACAATGCGGTGAAGAACTGCTGCCACCCCTTATTGAAATAAATGAATACATAAATTGCCACCACACCTGCGACAAGGTTCATGACATAAAGCTCAAGCCCGTTGTGGGAAAACACAAGGAGCGGGAGCAGCGATATGATGTACACCGGAAGCACGACCCTCTTCTGGAAAAAAGCCTGCAGATACAGGGCGATAAGCACAAACGGCGTCAGGTACAGGAACGTCGGGTCAGCTTTTTCGACGAAAATAGCCATCATGCACGATATCAGGAAGATGACCAGTACATATACATACTTGTTGAAGGCACTGAAGACATTCCAGTTGGTATAGTACAGGGAAAGGAGGAGTATGACCACCAGGGCTACAGCGATAAGGGTGTTGCCGATCCAGAGCAGGATGCGTGGTCCGGTATAGCCGAAACTGCTCTCGTACTCCGCCTTGTAGGAATCAAGAAGCTGCTCTATCTCTGAAGTTATCATTTCACCCTTGGATACAATCAGCTGCCCTGAATTCACCACACCTGAAGTAGGTGAAATGTAATTGACGGACTCCTCGTGGACCAGGTCCGTGGTCTGCTTGTCGAATATGAGATTCGGGATAAGCAGGTCGTAAATTCCGGAATAGCGGCACAGCGAGTCCATATTGCACTTCACTTTCAGCTTTCCCAGCTCCGCGGAGAACTTTTCCTTGGCGGCCTGGACAGTGAAAATCTCTGAAGCGGGCACCTCGACGGCACGCTTCTCCCTCTGGATAAACACCACATCCCCGTCTTTGAGAGACGGTGCGGACGCAGAGCCTGAAGATGCATCTATGATCCCTTTGGCATATATGCCGGACATGATCTTAGCAATCGAGGACTTCAGGGAATCGAATTTCCCGAGACTCGTGGCCTGGACCGCAGAAATGGACTCGTTGACAATGTTGTCGGAATACCTGTAATAAGGGATCACGGCCGAGCTTGCCTGTTCCTTCTCGGCCTGAAGCTGTTCATTTGTCTTCAGGACAGGGAAATCAAACTGCGCCACAAGTGTCTCGTACATCCATGGGGCGCCTTTCTTGTAGTCATAGTTGAACTTCCCGCTCCTGGGCATTATAAGCACAAGTATCACAAGCAGTACGAGCAGCGGTGCGTACACCTTCCATCCATGTGGGAAATTGGCTTTATCCATTGTCTTATGATATTTTGTTTGGTATATATTCCAGCTGTGTGAAACAGAATTCATCAGATATGAAGGCAGGGATATCGTGCTGTCTGAGCAGTCCGACGAACCTCTCGGCGACGGTCCTGTCCGAGGCCCTGTCAGCCAACGTCACCACCATCTCACCCTTGAAGTTCACGACAGAAAGCGAGCTTGCATAATTCCCTGACGGCACAATCAGATAGAACTCCGACAGATACTGCTGCAGGGACTCAGGCATAGCCATGTTCCCCATACAGCAGATGGAGAATGTGGCGGCGGAAGGTGAAGTGTCCAGGCATCTTCCGGCCCGCACGAGTTTCTCCCCGAAAGGCACGTCCCCGTCACACACGGAATCAGCCATACGCATCAGGCACTTGGCGCTGTATGCAAGCGCATCCTGCTTGAGCTGTGCATCCAGGAGCTTTTTCTGGGACATGAGGATAGTACCGAACGGATAATCAGTGAGTTTTCTGTTATAGGTAAGGGTGACAGGAGAGAAGTAGGTACGCAGGGATGCTGTCGGGAAATGCGGCCTGAGATTCTCCTTGATACCGGACACAATATATTCCCCCTGAGCCATGTCTGCGGCATAAAGTTCATATAGTGTATGCGAAAAAAGCGGGGATAGGAACGACTCCGGGGCAGAAAGGTAGTCCCTGGTCTGTCCCTTGACCCTGGCAAGAGGGATCCGTATCTGCTGGACATGGACACTGCCGCCGGATCCGGTCCCGTCATGCGCAGCATTGAACGCCTTTGCATCCATATACCAGACCGGGCGGGAGGCGGGAATGTCATCCAGCCTCTCATACGGGTCCATCCCTTCTATGGAATTGGACGCGTCGTCCGCCTCCTTGACCGTACCGTCATTCGACACCGGATAGCCGCTTATCTGCATATACCTGAACACTGCCGCTTTCACGAACTCGAACATGCCTTTCCCGTCACACAGGGACAGATGCCAGTCAAACAGCAGCGTCTTCCCGGAATATGACACGCGGAAAAGATAGCCGCCCAGCTCCGGCCCCCCTATCAGGGGAAGCCCATCCGACACAAGGTCACATCCGCACTCGAAGACAGGCACCTCATTCTCCAGAGGGACAAGCCTCAGTGATTCGCCAGACCTTTCCAGCCCTACCGAAAAAGAAGGGAACCTGGGCATCAGGTCTTCAATTGCCTGTTCAAGATACCTCTTGTGGATATGCATGGTAAGCGTGACCACAAAGCGGTATACAGACCCAGCGTCCCTGCTGTCCTGATACAGGAAAATTTCCCCGGCCGTACCCGGTGTAAGTGCATTATGCATATTCTGTACAGTCATTTCTTGTGGAACGGACTTCCCGGCTCCTTGGCCATGTAGCTGAACTCCAGACGGTCGGTAAGCCTCGGCAATATATTGTGCATGAATACGGTCAGCTTCCCTATCGGGGTAAGGATCATCTCCGATTTCCTCCTGGCGATGCCCTTGGCCATGTATAACGCGACTTTTTCCGCTGACATCATCTTCCCTTCGTCACGCGGGGTCTGCCCCTGCTGCTGCCCGTGTGCCGTAAGGGCCGCATTCCGGACATTGGAGGCCGTGAACCCAGGAGCGAAGACCATCACATGGAGACCGTCATACAGATGCTCTATGCGCAACGTGTCCAGGAATCCCCTGATGGCGTATTTGGATGAAGCGTACCCTGTCCTGGCAGGAAGCCCGGCATAACCGGCAATAGATATTACACCCACCACAGACCCCTTGCTTTCAAGCAGGTAAGGAAGGGCGTACTTGGTACAGTATACAGTCCCCCAGAAATTCACATCCATGAGCGTCTTTATCACCTGCAGGTCCAGGTCACGGAAAAGGGCACGCATAGAAAGGCCGGCATTGTTCACCAGGACATCAATCCTGCCGAACCTGGCAACAGCCTTATCGATGAGGTTCCTGCAGTCCTCCTCCACGGACACGTCCGTCTTGACGCACAGGACATCGCTGCCGGAGTCATGTGAAATCCCTGAAGCTATTTCTTCAAGCTTGTCCTGGGAGCGTGCAGCGAGTACAAGTTTCGCGCCCAGGGACGCGAATAATTTGGCAGAAGCCAACCCGATTCCCGAGCTGGCTCCCGTTATAATCATTACTTTACCCTTAAAGTAATCTCGTTTCATAATCAGCCTTTGTCTGCCATGTCTATAACATCATCCCCGTCATACTCCCCTCTGTTGAGCTTGTCGCGCATCTCCGTGAAAGCCTTCAGGGTGTATTCCACATCCTCCATGGAATGTGCCGCGGTGGATATGATACGGAAAATCACCATTCCCTTAGGAATGACCGGATAGACTACGATGGAGCAGAATATCCCGTAGTTCTCGCGGAGGTCGACCGCCATGCGGGTAGCCTGGCCCACGCCGCCCTTGATGGCTACAGGGGTGACACACGCCTGTGCAGGACCTATGTCGAAACCGAGTCTGCGGAACCCGTCCTGGAGGGTACGGGTGATGGTGAAGAGCTTCTTGCGGAGCTCGTCGCCCTCCGCGCTGCGGATTATCTCAAGACGTTTGAGACCGCCTTCCACGAAAGCCATCGGGAGGGACTTGGCATAGATCTGCGAACGGAGGTTGTAACGCAGATAGTCGATGATCACCTTCGGGCCTGCCACGAAACCGCCGATGCTCGCCATGGACTTTGCATACGCACCTATATAAAGGTCCACATCGTCCATCACGCCGAAATGCTCTGAAGTACCCCTTCCGGTAGGTCCCATATTGCCGAAGCCGTGCGCATCGTCTATGAGTATCCTGAATTTGTATTTCTTCTTGAGTGCAACAATCTCGTCAAGGTTTCCGAGGGCCCCGGTCATACCGTACACGCCCTCAGTGATAAGGAGGATTCCGCCGCCTGTCTCCTCGCAGAGCTTGGTAGCACGCTTGAGGGTGGCCTCGCAGCTCTCGATGTCGTTGTGACGGTAAGTCATACGCTTGCCCATATGCAGGCGCGCCCCGTCAATAAGGCAGGCATGTGCCTCTGAATCATAGACTATCACATCGTGCCTGTCCATCAGGGCGTCGATGGTGGAGATGATCCCCTGATAGCCGAAGTTGAACAGGAAGGCATCCTCTTTCCTCTCGAACTCCGCAAGCTCTTTCTCGAATTTCTCGTGAAGGGAGGTGTGGCCTGTCATCATGCGGCTGCCCATAGGGTATGCAAGGCCCCATTTTGCAGCAGCCTCGGCATCAGTCTTCCTCACCTCGGGATGGTTTGCCAGGCCGAGATAATTGTTCAGGCTCCAGTTCAGCACTTTCTTGCCCCTGAAGGTCATATGAGGGCCGAGCTCGCCTTCGAGCTTTGGAAACATGTAGTATCCGAACGCCTTCTGCCTGTATTGGCCGAGAGGGCCACCTGAATCTCTTGCGATTCTATCGAAAATATCCATAATATTTAAATTTTAGTACAAATTTCCCTAAAATCGGATAATAAGAAGAGGACTCCAAGTCGGACGAAATTCTGAATACCGAGGAACAAGTCCAACGCCGGAATCACCGTCTTATTTGGTTTTAAGCGTCAATGTTGGCGTAATGTGCATTCGCCTCGATGAATTCCCGGCGTGGCGGCACATCATCACCCATGAGCATGGAGAAGGTGCGCTCGGCCTCGGCCGCATTGTCTATGGTGATCTGGCGAAGAAGCCTCTTTGACGGGTCCATGGTCGTGTCCCACAGCTGCTCGTCGCTCATCTCTCCCAGACCTTTGTACCTCTGGACGGTAACGCCCTTGTCGGAGCCCTTGCCGAGCTTCATGGTGGCGTCCTTGCGCTGCTCCTCAGTCCAGCAGTATATCTCCTCCTTGCCTTTCTTCACCAAATAGAGAGGCGGGGTAGCCAGATATACATAGCCGTTCCTGATGAGGTCAAGCATATAGCGGAAGAAGAACGTCAGGATAAGAGTGGCGATATGGCTTCCGTCCACATCGGCATCGGTCATGATTATCACCTTGTGGTACCTGAGCTTGGAGAGGTTCAGCGCCTTGCTGTCCTCCTCGGTGCCCACAGTCACTCCCAGGGCAGTGTATATGTTGCGTATCTCCTCGCTCTCGAACACCCTGTGCTCCATGGCCTTCTCCACATTCAGGATCTTTCCCCTGAGCGGGAGGATGGCCTGGGTCATACGGTCGCGGCCCTGCTTCGCGGTACCGCCTGCGGAGTCTCCCTCGACAAGGAAAAGCTCGCATTTCTCCGGGTCACGCTCCGAGCAGTCGGCAAGCTTTCCAGGCATACCCGCTCCGGACATGACGGTCTTGCGCTGCACCATCTCCCTGGCCTTGCGGGCCGCATGGCGGGCTGTAGCCGCCAGGATCACCTTGTCCACGATGGCCTTCGCGTCCTTCGGGTTCTCCTCGAGATAGGACTCAAGGGCAGCGGCAGTGGCCTGGGACACCGCGGAGACTACCTCGCTGTTGCCCAGCTTGGTCTTTGTCTGGCCTTCAAACTGAGGCTCGGCCACTTTCACGGAGACCACAGCTGTAAGTCCCTCGCGGAAGTCCGATGCATCCAGGTCAAACTTGAGCTTGGCCAGCATGCCGTTCTTCTCAGCATAGTTCTTCAGTGTACGGGTAAGTCCCATCCTGAATCCCTGAAGATGTGTACCGCCTTCTATGGTGTTGATATTGTTTACATAAGAATATATCTTCTCGGTGAACCCGGTATTATACTGCATCGCCACCTCGATAGGTATTATCTTGTCTGTCTCCAGACATATCGGGGTCTCGATAAGCTTATCCGCATCGGCGTCAAGATACTGGACAAACTCCCTGAGACCGTACTTGGAGTAGAACACCTCACTCTTGTAAGACCCGGTCTCCACACCGTTGTCATCAGTATCCTTTACAAGCTCACGCTTGTCAGTCAGGGTTAGGGTTATTCCCTTGTTCAGATACGCCAGCTCACGCAGACGCGCCGCCAGTGTGTCGTAGTCATATACGATGGATGTGGTGAATATCTCAGAGTCCGGATGGAACGTGATCATCGTCCCCGTATCACTAGCCTCGCCCACAATCCGGACATCCCCCAGAGGCTTTCCCTTGGAATACTCCTGCACAAAGACCTTCCCTTCCCTGTGGATCTCCGCCTTGAGATAGTCGGACAGGGCGTTCACGCAGGATACGCCCACTCCATGGAGACCTCCTGAGACCTTGTAGCTGTCCTTGCTGAACTTTCCTCCGGCATGAAGGACCGTGAGGACAACCTCAAGGGCGGAACGGTGCTCCTTCTCGTGCATCCCGGTAGGGATACCTCGCCCGTTGTCCACCACTGTTATGGAATTGTCACCGTTTATAGTGACTTCTATATGCGTACAATATCCGGCGAGGGCCTCGTCGATACTGTTGTCCACTACCTCGTACACAAGATGGTGAAGTCCCCTCTTCCCGACATCGCCTATATACATGGAAGGCCTTTTCCTCACGGCTTCAAGCCCTTCCAGGACCTGTATACTATTGGCGGAATACTGATTCTCTTCGTGATTGGTATTTTCGCTCATACAATAATGACAATTAAACGGACAAAGTTAACAATTTTATCACAAATTCAAGCAGATTCCGGCCGTAAAATTGATTCCGCTCTCGGCATACATCGGCATCCTCTGGACCGTCATGCCGAGCAGATTCCCGCCCCGCAGCCAGAATGAGAACAGACGGGCCGCCCTGAATTCCAGGTAAACCCCGAGGTCGGCATAGCCTCTTATGTCGAACAGGGCGCTCTCGCGTGCCATGGAGAAATCGCAGTCAGCCCCGGCGAATATCCTTTTCCTCCAGTTGTACAGGGCACGTATGTCTCCGGAGAACCTTGCAGGGGCAAAGAAAGCCATGTACCTTCCGTCCTGCATCTGCACTGGGGAAGCTATATCCACATCCGAGGACCTGTATGTGAAATTCCCGTCCAGGGAAAAATCCTTTGACTCCCATCCGTAGTCAAATGAAGCGTAGAACATATTGTACCCGGTATAAGCCAGCGAAGCAGAATACGCCCCGAGCATGTAAGGACTGTCGGACACTGAGACAAAGAGCGGGGCCCGGGCAAAAATCCTGTAGCCTGCGCTCAAGTCATATCTGAAGCGCGAGGCTATGTTCCCACGTAGGCCTGCGGCCACGGAAAGGCGCTCGACCGAATTGTCCAGCAGAGGCATGGAGATGCCATATGTATAGAACGGATGGATAAAATGGCCGTACGAGATCATATCTGAGTATTTCCCGACCTTGTCACCTCCGCCCGCCTTGACATATATCTGCATGCAGTCCCTTATTATCTCGAAACCGGCGGAGATATCAGGGTACACATACTGTCCTCTCCCGGCATCCTGAGCCGGAAGAGACCCGGACCGGCCACCGCTGAACAGCACTGACAGCTGCAGCCCCAGGTCCAAAGACCATCTCCCTTTCTCAAGAGAATACCGTGGAGAAACGGCGAAGCGCCCGGCGAAAGTGCCGAACACGGAACTGTAAGACACAATGTCAGCATCAACATCCAGGACAAGCCTCTGCTCCCTCGAGAAGACAGGGCCGAAAGAAGAGGCCAGGGTGAACTCATGCCCCGCAAGGCTCCCGGCATATTCAGGGAAAGTCATGTTGTCCGCCCCGTATCTGTAAGCAAGTGCGGCATCATACAGGAAGTACCGGTCCCGGCTTGCGTCCGAACGGACCCTGAGGCCGAGGTCAAGGGCATTGTAGCCTCTGGTCAGCACACTGTCCCTGGTGGCCAGGCCGAAATATCCGGCATTGAAAGTAAGCACGCCTCCACTCCAGCCAAGCCTGCCCTCGAAACCGGCCTTGGTAAGCATGTCGTACCCGTTCCATCCGGTCCGGGAAGCCCCGGAGCCTGAAGACAGCGGTGAATCCAGGTAGATGTCCCCCGTCCCTTCATCCTTGACAGGAAGTATCCCGCGGTATCTGCCTATATATGACCGGTGCATGGCATATGCATCCATACGGAACCGCCCCTTCAGGTCAGGAGACCACACAAGGTCGAAGACAGGGTGCAGCGGATATCCGGCCCCGGCCCTCAGGAACAGCCTCCTGCCTGGCCACTCCCCGTGCTGCGGCTTCATGTTCTGCATATAAGGGTTGAATTCATATGTACCCTTATACGGGTTGTCGAACACAGAATAGTCGAAATCCAGGTCGAAATGGGTGACACTGTCTGGAATCTCCATCTCTGTCATCGGCTTATGCACCTCTATCATCCTGCCCTCATACGCGCGGGACACTTCTACCGTAGGGTCAATACTCTGGGCCTGCGCCGCAAAAACAGCAAGCGGCAGTACCGCAATCGATGAAATATATTTTCTGAACATCATTTTCCGTATTTCTGTTTCACTCGTATCACCTGCTACACGGCTGCAGAATCCGCAGCCTCCTTGAGCTTGATGAGCTCCTCAAGCCGGTATATCCTCATTTTGACATTGTCCAGTATGTCGTCCCCGCCAGGAAGCGGAGAATAACCGTCCGATATGCTCTGGAAAGTGGCCATCGCCTGACTGTAGTCCCCCCTTTCCACAAACGCATCCCCAAGCACGATGAAGGCTTTCGCAAGCCAGTATGTCTGCCCTGTACCAGAATCAGAGAAACTGTACACCTTGTTCTCGACGTCGCTGAATTCCCCTCTGTCGTAGCAGTCCTGGATAATCATCCATGCGGCCTCGGCCCCCTCAGCCGACATAGGGTCCCGGGCCAGCTCGCCGAATATCCGGAAAGCCTCTTCCCTGCGGCTCGTGGCGAGATAGGACTTCGCGCTTATCCAGTCCGCTTCACGGACCGTGTCCGCCCCGTAGCTTCCGTCAGCCTTCACTTCCGAGGCGAGCTCAAGGGCATCTGTGAACTTCCTCGCCCTGAAAGCAGAACGCATCATCCCGGCGAGGGCCTCATGCCTGTTGTCATCCAGAAGGGCGGACTTGCGCAGAGATGTGTATCCGGAGAGTGCATCCTCATATCTCTGGAGATCGTATGAAAGCCTGGAGAATTCAAGCATGGCGATTTCCTTGAAAGACCCGTCTCCGTCTTTGGCCACATTGCCGTAATGGCCGCAGGCCTTCTCCGGCTGTCCTGTCTGCCTGTAGCTTTCAGCAAGATAGAACTCGGCCTGGCTGTACCTGGACCCCATCGGGTACTTGTCCATATACGACTGGAGCGAAGCCAGAGCCCTCTGGTAGTTGCCCGAAAGGTATATCTGCTCCGCGGCATTGAAAATCATTATCTCCTTCTCGACCTCTGTCTTGACTGAAGACTTCCCGATACGGTCTATGTATGCAAGATACTTCTCCGGCTCGTTCATCGACTGGTATACAGACTCGACGGCAAGGAGCGCATCGTCTGCGTACCCGGACCTCGGGAACTCCTCCACCACTTTCTTGAAGTATTCCAGAGCCTTGTCAGTGTCCTCCGCATTGCGGCTCAGCATCCCCAGTTCGATCATGGAACGCGCCATGTAGGTGCTGTCGGAAGTCGTGCCGATGAGCCTGTTGAACACTGCGGAAGCCTTGGCGGCATCCTCGGCGGCGACATAGGAGCGGCCCAGTTCGAAAAGGGCCTCGGAATAGAAATCCGCAGAAGGGGAAGCCTTGCCCGTATTTTCAAGCAAGGAGATCTTCCTGGCATTGTCCCCTTCCAGTCCGTATGAGACGGCCGCCCTGTAATAAGGATATATGTCATTGACATCAAAATATTTCTCAATGACAGCATCATATGCACCGGCCGCCCCTGCATAGTCAGACAGCATGAACAGGCAGTCCGCATACCTGAGGGCCGCCTCTTTTGCGTATTCGGCATCCCCGGCGTCAAGATACTCCCTGAACCATCTGGATGCGGACGAATAATCCCCCTCCATGAAATAGCAGTATGCGATATTGAACGGGATGAGATTCCCCTCCGGCATCTTGTACAGAGCGGATATGTTGTATAATTCCGTATATAGCTCTATAGCCTTGTCATACTGGTCGTTGCGATAATACGACTCCGCAATCCAGTAGCGTGAAAGCTGGTTGAACATGGACATCTTGTCAGAATAGTAGGCCGCCGCCTTGAGATACGGGACAGCGTCCCTGTATGAACCGTCAGCGATCAGCTGGGATGCCCTGAGATAATTGGCTTTCATATAGTTGACAGTCATCTTGCTGTCCATCTCGTCTATTTTGCCGTACGCGTCGATTGCAGTCTCGTAGTCACGGCCGTAGAGAGCGGCCACCGCAATATAGTTGTTTATCCTGTCCCCCCTGTCCACATCGCCGTACTTCCGGAGGTAGTCATTGAAGATCGACGTGTCGCTGTTCAGGTCAAATGCGAGCTTCGCGTAATTGAAATACGCGTCCTCCGCGATAGCTGCGCTGTAATCCGCCATGGCGGCATCCCTGAAAGCATCCATCGCCGCCACCTTGTTCTTTGTCTGGATATAGCAGTATCCCATCTGGTAGTTGGCAATCTGGCCTATGGAGTCCGTCCTGTCAGTCATCATGGAATACTTGTCTATCGCCCCCTGGTAGTCGTCAACGGCATAAAGGACAGATCCGGCATAGAAATAATCGTTCCTGGTGCGCAGCTCCGAGGTCTCCTTGTTCTGGTCAAACCAGTACCTGGCCTTTTCCGCATCCCCAAGCACCAGCCACGACTCGGAAATCATCCTGACAAGATGCGGCCTGCGCTCCTGAGGCACCTTGTCCAGCATCTCCGGCCCCATGTCGCACACAGCCCTGTGGTCCCCGAGCATGAAGCGACATTCCATCAGATAATAACTCGACATGGCAGAGAACCTGCTGTCTGTCACCGACTTTGAAAACCACTCCAGGGCTTCTCCGAAATTCTTCCGGCTATAGCATATATATCCCGCAGCATACCTCGCCGGGGCAGTATAGTCCGACAACGGCCGGCCGTCGATATCCTTGAAACGCAGATATGCGCGGTCATAGTCCCCGAGGCTGAAATCGCAGTAGGCCCTTTTGAAAAGGAACTCGTCTGCCTGGTCCCGGTGAAGACGGGCCCTTGAGATCATGGCGAACTCAGCCGCGGCCCCCTCATAGTCATCCTTGTCAAAAAGATCCAGGGCGTAACGGTAACGTATCTGCGGCAGCAGCCAAGAATACGGATACCGCCCGGCATATTCCCTGACCCGGTGCCCGCAGTCCCCGGTCTGCAGGAGAATCTGGCAAAGGACAGAATAGCCCTCAGCCTGATAGTCGTCATTCTTTTCGGCGAGAGCGTCGAATATCACCATCGCCCTGTCATACATGCCCCGGTCAAACAGCATCACGGCATGTCTGAAATCCTCCTTTGCCGTCTCTGCAGCCGCACCGGCATACCGGGCCTCATGCGCATCCATACGGACATAAGGCAGCGAGATGAACACCGCCAGGCACAAGGCCACAAAACCCGATCTTGTCATTTCCGTCCAATTTTTCTGCAAATGTAGTAAAATACACTTGTCATACGAATTAAATTGCTATCAATTCACCGATAATGATTAACTTTGGAAGATTAATGCATATCCGGATGAAAGAAAGCAGAGATACGGTGATCTCGTTCAGAAAAGCAGAGATCGTAAACGGGGAAAGTACAGTCATCTACGGCCTGGACATGGATGTACATAAAGGGGACTTCGTATATATAATAGGGAAAGTCGGTTCAGGCAAGACTTCCATAATAAGGACAATAACGGCGGAGAACAGGCTCTATGACGGGGAAGGCACCGTCTGCGGATACAACCTCCGGTCAATCCGGGAGAAAGACATCCCGTACATGCGCAGGAAGATGGGTGTGGTATTCCAGGACTTCCAGCTTCTGATGGACAGGAGCGTCGAGGACAACCTCCTCTTCGTCCTCAAGGCCACCGGATGGAAAGACCATGGCAGGATCGCCAGGAGAATCACGGAAGTGCTTGAAGCCGTAGGCATGTCCAGCAAGGCGCACAAGATGCCCCACCAGCTTTCCGGCGGGGAACAGCAGAGGATAGCCATCGCGCGCTCCCTGCTGAACAGCCCTGAAGTCATCGTCGCCGACGAGCCGACAGGGAACCTGGACCCGGAGACAGCCGAAGGGATAATGCAGCTCCTGACACGTATCAACCAGGAGCAGGGCACAGCGATAGTGATGGTCACGCACAACAAGGCAATAGTGGAAAAATACCACGGGAGAGTGTTCGTCTGCGCAAACGAGGAATGCAAGGAATCCGTGGACAGCCCGCAGGAAAGCCCCGCCCAGGCGACAGGAGGAGAAAAGGAGGGACAAGGCGATGGGCAGTGACAGGGAGAAGCTGTATTCCGGCATTCTCGGATGGTTCAAGGACAACGTCCCGGAACCCAGGACAGAGCTTCATTACGACACTCCATTCCACCTTCTCATCTCGGTGATACTGTCAGCGCAGTGCACCGACAAAAGGGTCAACATGTACACTCCGGCCATATTCAAGGAATTCCCGGAGCCCGAAGACCTCGCGTCAGCCTCCTTTGAGAAAGTGTACGGACTGATAAAATCCATCTCATTCCCAAACAACAAGGCGAAGCACCTTATCGGGATGGCCAGGATGCTGGTGTCCGACTTCGGGAGCAAGGTACCTGACGACCCCGGCCAGCTGGTGAAGCTGCCGGGGGTGGGCAGGAAGACAGCAAACGTGATCGCATCCGTAGTCTATGACAAGCCTGTGATCGCAGTCGACACGCACGTATTCAGGGTATCAAGGCGGCTCGGGCTTTCAGACGGGAAGACAGTGGAGGCCGTGGAAAAGGACCTGACGGAAAGCATCCCCCCTGGACTGAGGGCCACAGCCCACCACTGGCTCATACTCCACGGCAGGTACACATGCACCGCCCGCAAGCCGAAATGCGGGATATGCGGACTTAAGGAATGGTGCCGAGAATTCAAAAAAGATTTTTAACACACACGAAAAATGCATTTCACATCAGAAAACATCCTGCTCATCAGTTCCATACTGATATTCTGCAGCATCCTCATCAGTAAGGCGGGCTACCGTTTCGGTCTGCCGTCCCTGCTCCTTTTCCTCGTGGCCGGAATGTTGTTCGGAAGCGACGGTTTCGGGCTCCAGTTCAACAACATGCACCACGCCCAGTTCATAGGCATGATTGCCCTGTGTATCATACTGTTCACAGGCGGCATGGAGACCAAGATAAAAGAGATCAAGCCTGTGCTGGGAGAAGGACTGGCCCTGTCGACAGTAGGGGTCCTGCTCACTACCGTGCTGACAGGACTGTTCATTTTCGCCCTCTCCGAATGGGACATGGTGCCGATCTCATTGCCGCTGGTCACCTGCATCCTCCTGGCTGCAACGATGTCCTCAACAGATTCAGCATCAGTATTCAACATATTGAGGAACAGCAAGATGAAGCTCAAGAACAATCTTCAGCCCATGCTTGAGCTTGAAAGCGGAAGCAACGACCCGATGGCATATATCCTCACAATAGTGCTGATCCAGATAGCCAATTCCCTCTCAGGGACAGGCACAGGGGAAATCGACGCATGGGCCATCACTGCGGATGCGGTAAAGACATTCTTCCTGCAGTTCGGAGTGGGGATTCTCGCAGGTGTCGTCATGGGATATTTCGCCGTATGGGTACTCAACAAGATACATCTTACCAACACTCCGCTGTACGCTATAATGCTGCTGAGCATCGTCTTCTTCACGTTCACAGTGACGACAAAGCTCCTGGGGAACGGCTACCTGGCCGTATACCTGGCCGGAGTGATACTGGGGAACCACAAGATAGCATTCAGGAAAGAGATATTCTCATTCCTGGACGGGATGACATGGCTGGTGCAGATAGTGATGTTCGTAACCCTCGGACTGCTGGTGAATCCGCACGAAATGCTCAAGGTGGCACCGGTCGCACTGCTGATAGGCATATTCATGATGCTCGTCGGGAGACCGCTTTCCGTATTCCTCACACTCGCCCCTTTCAGGAAAGTCAGCACCGCATCGAAGACCTACATTTCCTGGGTGGGGCTCAAGGGGGCAGTCCCTATAATTTTCGCGACATACCCTGTCATAGACAATGTGGAAGGCTCGAGCCTGATATTCAACATAGTCTTTTTCATCACCCTCCTGTCACTCATGATCCAGGGAATGACAATCACCTCATTCGCAAACAGGCTGCACCTGAGCCTTCCTGTACCTGAGGATGACAACATGTTCGGGATAGAAGTGCCTGAAGAGGCCGGGAAACTCGTGGAGGTGACTCTGACAGAAGAGGCGCTCAAGCTGGGGAACACACTGAAAGAAGTGAAGCTTCCGGAAGGCATGCTGGTGATGATGATAAAGAGAGGAGACAAATTCATCGTGCCGAACGGGAGCGCGGAGCTCCGCTGCGGGGACAGGCTTCTGATAATCTCGGAAAACGATGAAGACTGACAGCCTGGTGCACAGGCTGGGGCCGGAAGTGCATATACAGGACCTGCCGGACAGATTCACATATCCGTTCCGCTACACCCCGGCACCGTCCGTGCGGGAAGCTGCAGACAGGGTCATCCGGCATATTTCAGAGACAGAGGGACTTGACGGCATATTTTCCGA
This sequence comes from Candidatus Cryptobacteroides faecavium, assembly GCA_017694995.1. GTDB lineage: Bacteria > Bacteroidota > Bacteroidia > Bacteroidales > UBA932 > Cryptobacteroides > Cryptobacteroides faecavium. The sequence goes on from JADIMB010000041.1 coordinate 20,357, forward strand.
AGGTAAGATGCTCGGTGTCCTGGTTGTGCTCGACAGCCGCGGGGAGGCCGGTTTCCTGGCAGGGTTCTCCGGACTTGCCGGAGGCCGGAGCACCATACCGTACTTCGTCCCGCCCATACTTGACCTCACTGATCCGCACGGCCACTTCAAGGCCGAGGAGAAGGCGATAAGCCTGCTGAACGAAGAAATCCGGCAGGAAGAGTGCAGCCCGCAGCTCAAAGCAGCGGAAGCACGCATGGAATCAGTCCGGAGGCAGAATGAGCAGGAAATATCCGCATGGAAAAGCCGTATGGCCGCCTCCAAGGCCAGGAGAGCAGCGGCAAGGGAATCAGGTCCCTCAGCAGACATCATGCATGCCATGGAAAAGGAAAGCCAGTATGAAAAGGCCCAGCTCAGGCGCATCACTGCCGAATGCGGCATCCGTCTGAAGGAAGCCGGCGAGGAATACAGCCGCCTGGAAAGCAGGATAAAGGCCCTGAAGCAGCTCAGGCAGCAGAAATCCGAGGCCCTCCAGCTATGGATATCCGGGAACATGACTGTGGAAAACGCCCTGGGAGAAAGGAAGAGCGTCCTGCAGATATTTTCAGACCGCGGTCTCACTCCGCCTGGAGGGACCGGAGAATGTGCCGCCCCTAAGCTCCTGCATTATGCATACCGGCACGGACTTGAGCCGGTAGCCATGGGAGAATTCTGGTATGGAGGAGCAGAGTCCCGGGAAAAGGCAGGGAAATCCGGAGAAGTAAGGACGCACGGCAGGTTCTACCCGTCATGCACAGGGAAATGCGGGCCTCTGCTCGGATTCATGCTGCAGGGCCTGGATGTCGAAGACAACCCTCTGGATGCAGCGGCACCGGAAGCCGGATGCCAGGAGTCCGGCAGGACAGGGCTGCCGGAAGCAGGCATCCTGTATGAAGACAGCGACATCATCGTCATGGAAAAGCCTTCAGGCATGCTCTCTGTGCCAGGAAAGACAGGCGGGATGTCACTGCAGGAAATCATCGAGAAAGAAAAAGGGAGCCGTGTCTATGCAGTGCACAGGCTGGACATGGACACATCCGGGATAATAGTATATGCAAAGAACCCGGAGGCGCACAGGGAAATGCAGAGGCAGTTCGAAAAAGGAGAGGTCAGGAAAGAATACATTGCCATAATAGACACAGGGAAGCCCTCCCGCGGCACGCCCGGGCATGGTATAGGGCTGGAGGCCGGCAGCAAGGGGACAATCTCCCTGCCCATTGCCCCGGACTACCATGACAGGCCGCGCCAGAAAGTGGATTTCACGCATGGGAAAGAGGCCGTGACACAGTACAGCATCACCGCTTCCGGAGACGGCTGGGCGGAAGTGCTGTTCCGCCCGCTGACAGGCCGCACCCACCAGCTGCGAGTCCATGCAGCCCATCCCCTGGGGCTCGGGGCCCCGATAAAGGGCGACTGTCTGTACGGCAGCGCCCATACCGCAGACAGGCTCTGCCTTCATGCCTCCAGGATAAAATTCAGGCATCCCGTAACGGGATGCCCGATAGAATTGACATCCTCTCCGGTATTTTGATTCCAGCTGTCAGCCGTCCGGGACTTCAAGTCAAGATTTTTTATGATAATGGATTTTTTGACAGATTCTGAAAATTTATGTAATTTCGGAGTTCAATTCCGATTTTGCATAAAATTCAGATAAGCGGTTAAATAATCCGATAAAAAAACAAATAGAGCGACTGATTTCAAGGCAAGCACAGGCCGAGAACCGGAGCATACTTGAAGTATGTGAGGATCACAGGACAAGCTTAACGAAGAAATGGCCGCTCTATTTGTTTTTTATTTCTCGTCCGGAGCGTATAGATACTGGTTCAGCGGCGAAGGATA
>JADIMB010000042.1 GCA_017694995.1 Candidatus Cryptobacteroides faecavium
GCCATGATACCGATGTTTCTGGTGAATTTAAGATCTCTTGCCATTGTGTTACTCCTTGGGGATTAGAAACGGAAATGTGCAAATGCCTTGTTGGCCTCTGCCATTCTGTGCATATCTTCTTTTCTCTTGAATGCAGCACCCTCGCAGTTGTATGCGGCGATGATCTCTGCACAAAGTTTTTCTGCCATTGAGTGTCCTGAACGTTTGCGGGCAAACACGATAAGGTTCTTCATTGAAAGCGAGATCTTTCTCTCAGGACGCACCTCAGTAGGCACCTGGAAGTTAGCTCCACCGACCCTGCGGCTCTTCACCTCTACCTGAGGTGTCACATTCTCAAGAGCTTTCCTCCATATATCTAGAGGAGCCTTGTCAGAATCTTTCATCTTCTCGCCTACCATGTCGATGGCATCGTAAAAAATAGAATACGCGATACTCTTCTTACCCTGGAGCATAAGGTTATTCACGAAACGTGTAACCATTACATCATGAAACTTGGGATCAGGAAGTAGAATCCTCTTCTTAGGCTTCGATTTTCTCATTTTGACTGAAAATTAAAGGTGATAAAATAAATAATTACTTCTTAGCGGCTTTCTGCTTAGGCCTCTTTGCTCCGTAGAGAGAACGGGACTGTGTCCTTCCCTCGACGCCAGCAGTGTCCAAAGCGCCCCTAAGGATGTGGTAACGTACACCAGGAAGGTCCTTCACACGTCCGCCTCTCACGAGTACGATTGAGTGCTCCTGAAGGTTGTGTCCTTCGCCAGGGATGTACGCGTTGACCTCTTTGGAGTTGGTAAGACGTACACGGGCAACCTTACGCATCGCTGAGTTAGGTTTCTTAGGTGTGGTTGTGTACACACGCACGCATACGCCCCTTCTCTGAGGGCAAGCATCCAACGCGCGAGATTTGCTCTTCTCGACGATAACCTCGCGTCCTTTGCGAACTAATTGTTGAATTGTTGGCATAAATGATTGTAAATCTTTAATTTATGTTTACGTCCCAATATTTTGGGCCTGCAAAGATAATAATAAAAAATTAAAAAACAAGCGCTGCAACAAATGCTGCAGCGCTGAAAATCAAAGAGAAGACCTATTCCCTGACCCATCTGTCTGTCCGGAACGGAGATGCAGGGAGGCCTGCACCGTTGTAAAGATTGCAGACAGGGTTGTTGGCCCATCCGTACCTTACCGATACCGGGAACAGGACATCGGGTGAGCTCACCACTATGGTATCGCCTTCGATGACAGCATCGGCCTTGTGGAAAACACGGTCCGCCCCGGCGATATAGAATCCTTCAAGGGTGTCCCCTCCAGCGGCTTCCAGGCCTCCGTCGGCATGGTCGAAGAACAGTCTTATCTTCCCGTCCTCGATGGAGTATGAACTGTACATAGGGCCAGAGTACGAAATATGCCTGCCGTATGTCAGTGCAAGAGCGTTGAGTGCGAGACGGCGCCCCACCTCAGGCTTGTTCTTGGGATGTATGTCCCCTGCCTCACCTATGTCTATCAAGACTGCAAGTCCTGTATTCTCAAGGTGGAGGGCATGTACCTGGGATTCGCGGAGCTCCGCCCATTCGGATTCTTCAGGACCGGTCTGCACGTTCATGTAGTTTGCAAGCTGGGCAATGTAGAACGGGAAGTCATATCCCCACTTTGAGCGCCAGTCATTGATCATAAGAGGAAGGAGGTCTCCGTACTGGTCGGCCCTTGCCACATTGGCCTCGCCCTGGTACCAGATGGCACCGCGGATGCGGAACTTCACCAGAGGGTTTATCATCGCGTTGTACAGGAATGTAGGATAATTCGGCTCCGTCGCCGTATTCACAGGGATTTCCGGGGCGTCAGCGAATCCGAGGGAGAATCTGTATTTCCAGTCTCCTGAAATGACTATCTTCTCATTGTCAGACTTGTACAGAGCGATATTCTGTGCGTCACCAACGATCCCGCCTTTTCCGCCGGTATCCATAACCCGCACTGCCACAACGGCTTTACCTCCCTTCACCAGCTCTGCCGGTACAGTATATGTACGCCACGAAAGACATCCTTCGGTATGTCCGAGCTCGACTCCGTTGAAATAAGTGAAATCGTTGTCATCCACCACTCCGAGCTCAAGTCTAAGCTCCTTTCCGGCCCAGTCCGCAGGGATATCGACAGTCTTCCTGAGCCAGAAGAACCCGCTTGTGCTGCCGAAGCCCTGGTCCTGCAGGAAATCAGGGACACGGGCATCTGTCCATGAGGAATCATCGTATCCTTCACCGGCCCATACGGCAACCCCGTCCTTGAATCCTTTGTCGGCCACGGTCATGTCAATGCGCCACTGTTCCATCTCGTCCCTGAACATCTGTTCACGGGCCTCGCGGGACTGCGGAAGAGTCTTGACTTTCTCCAGCCTTTCGTGGAAATAAGGCATCTGCGAGAGACCCTCGGCACTGGTCCAGGACTCTGCGTATGTCCCGCCCCAGCATGTTTCAATAAGCCCCACCGGGACATCCAGGCTGTCAGCAAGGTTCTTCCCGAAGAAATATCCGGCAGCCGAGAAATCGTATATGGTCTCGCCGGAGCATGTCTGCCATCCGCCATAGCGGATTTCAACGTCTTCATTCGGGACAGGGCTTGTCCTGTTCTCTATATGCAGAAGGCGGATATTCTTGTAATTGCCGGCCTCGGCCATCTCTTTCTCCATGCCTACGACCTTGTCACCGACTTTCATCTCCATATTGGACTGTCCGGTACATATCCATACTTCTCCTATGAGCACATTCTCGAGCACTTCAGGTTTCTTGCCGTCAGATACCGTCACAGTATACGGCCCTCCGGCGCAAGGAGTCGAAATCACAGCCGACCAGCTGCCGTCTGCAGCAGAAGCGACTTCATACCTGGCATTGTTCCAGGAAGTGGTGATACTGACTGTCTTGTCCGGTGAGGCAGTGCCCCAGATATTGACCTGGCTCTGCTGCTGCAGGACCATGTTGTCCGTAAAAATCGGATGCAGAGTGACTTTTGCCGACATCTGCATGGAGACTGCACATACGGCGGCCGCGGCAGTCATCAGTTTCAGATAATTCATGACATTATGGTTTTAAAAGTTTTTTTGCCTTCTCCTATATTATATTCCTGCCCGTCGGGCATAATTACAGTAGCTTCAGCCCCTTCAGGGACACTCACATCCAGACGGAAGACGCCGTCCTTCACTTTCCACTCGGACGATACCGTACCTTGCGCGGTTCCGTAAGAGCAGGAACATTCCGTGAGGTCTCCCACAGGCTGCGGGGCAATGATGATATGCCTCATGCCCGGGGCGGATTCATCATACCTGATGCCTGCGACATGGCGGTAGAACCACGCGACCACACTCCCGAACATAGGGTGGCAGTGGGACTCCCACCCGTTCCATCTTTCCCACAGGCATGTGTTCTTGCTGTCAAGGAGATACCCGAAACCGACACCGGACCTCTGGTCCATCAGCCGGAAAGCGGCATCACCATGTCCCGACGAACTCAGGACCTCAAGCATCAGAGGGGTGGCAAGGATGCCAGTGTCAAAATGGTATCCCGTCTCTTCAAGATGCCTCAGGAGCGATCCGAGCACTTCGTCCTCCAGGCCCTCCGGCACCATCCCGAAAGCGAGAGGGAAGACATCGGAACCCTGCCGGCCTTCCCAGTAACGGCATGCTTCCGGGTCGAAAAAGACGGCATTGAAGTCATCCTTTATTTTCCGGCACAATGCTGTAAAGTGCACGGCATCCTCATCATTGCCCAGCACGGAGGCAATCCTTGACATAAGATCGGCGACCCTGTAATAATAAGCGGTATTGACAAGTTCAGGCGGTATCTCGATATCCTGGGGAGTGCACCAGTCGCCCAGGCACCATCCGCCAGGCTCCTCGCGGACTACGATGCCGCGTGCGTCTGTCCGGGTGCCGAGGTACTGCACCCAGTGTTTCATCCCTTCGTAATGCTCAGCAAGAATACCGGTGTCACCGTAATAACAATAATACAGCCACGGCATGATGACATATGCCGACCCCCATGCCGGGCCTCCGCCTCCTCCACCGAAAGGCGCTGTATGAGGGACAAGACCGCTTTCGCTGTTCTGCGCGTCAGCCATGTCATCGAACCCCTTCCTGTAGAAACTCCTCATATCGAAAGAATATATGGAACTCTCAGTCTCCACCTGGGCGTCCCCTGTGTAAGCGAGGCGCTCACGGTGAGGGCAGTCGCTGCTTATGCTGCCGTGGAAGTTGTTCGTCTGGGTGCGGAGATAAGCTTTGTTTATCCTGTTAAAAAGATCATTTGAACAGACGAAAGCACCAGCCTGGGGCACATCGGTATGCACAATCTCCGCGACAATGCTTCCCGGCTCCATGCCCACTCCGGAAGATGTCACCTCGACATACCTGAAGGTATGCCATGTGAACCTCGGGGTCCATGTCTCCGTACGCCCTCCACGCAGTATGTAGACGTCTTTCTGGCCATAATCCTCCTGCTCCTCTCCTATGAACCGCAGTGAGACCCTGTCTCCCGCATTCCCCTTCACCCTGAGCTTCACCCAGCCTGAAATCATCTCCGGGAAGGAATACATGAATGTGGTGTCATTTTCCTTTACGAACGAATCCGGCTTCATCACACCGGTAACGCGGTCATAAGGCGCGGTCTGAAGGCATAGTTCCCCTTCCGGGGCCCTCACTGCCGCAGCCTGCCGCCATCCGGAGTCATCATACCCGGGGATATCCCAGCCAGTAAGCTCACGGCGTGCATCATAGACTTCGCCGGTGAATATGCCGTCATGCAGCATAGGGCCCTCTGAGACTTTCCAGCTGCCGTCCGACACTACCATTGCGGAAGACCCGTCTTCATATTCTATGTCTATGCGGCATATCATACGGGGCGTATCGTACCACATCTTGCCTTCGACTGTCCTGTCACGCTGGTTGTACCAGCCGTTTCCGAGGATGACACCGGCGGCATTTCCACCCTTGCGGAGCATGGAGGTGACATCGAACATATTATAAAGTACACGCTTGTCCGAACGGTCGTCGAAATGGTACAGGATATTGTCCAGCCTGCGCCTGTCATAGTTGGTCACGGCCGGGGCAAGCACCTGGTCACCCACCTTTTCCCCGTTAATGTAAAATTCGTAGAATCCGAGCCCGCAGATATATGCGGTCGCCTTCCGCACCCCGCGGTCCACACTGAACTCTTTCCTCAAATAAGGGGCGGGAGCAGTAACGGCAGAATCCGGACAGGCGTCCTCTCCGGCACCTATCCATTCCGCACGGGCCTCACGGGCGGATGCAGGGCACAACGTCTCAGCCTCAAGGATGACCGGAGTGCCGTCGGGAATTGTGATAGGTGGTATGTTGAACAAAGCCCGGAAGTTCTTCTCGTTTAATGTCCAAGGCTGTGATATGCCCAAGAGTAGCATGGCCGCCAAAACGCTTTTTATCATTTCGGAAATATATTTTATACAAATATAATAGATACGATAAGACAGTGTCTCAATTATAAGTATGGGATCCTCTGGAAACCGGGGACAGACGAATACGTAATCGGAAGCCCGATATTCCGTAAAGTGACAATCACCCTTGAAAACGGTAATAAATTCACTATCTTCGCGGAGAACAACAGCTCTGAGAACGTCTACATCCAGTCGGCTGACCTCAACGGCATGGAGCTCGACAAGAACTATATCACCTACGGCGACATAAATGCCGGAGGAGAACTCCACCTGGTGATGGGGGCCACTCCTGCCAAAGACAGGTGCACATCCAAATATGCAGCCCCGTTCTCTCTGTCAAAAAGAGATAAATGAGATGAAAAGGACTTATCTGGTATTGGCCTTTCTCCTGTCCGCAGTCTTCTGCCAGGGACAGGAGAAAGGTTTTTTCGAGAACCCCGTGATACGTGGAGACATGGCTGACCCGAGCATCATCCGGATCGGGGACGACTACTATGCGACGGGGACATCCTCTGAATGGGCCCCCTACTACCCTCTGTACAAATCCAGGGACATGGTCAACTGGAAACAGGTGGGGCATGTGTTCGACACCAAGCCGGAATGGACCAGCAACTCTTTCTGGGCCCCGGAACTCTTCTGCCACGACGGGAAGGTCTACTGCTATTATACTGCCAGGCAGAAAAGCACCGGGATCTCCTATATCGGGGTGGCTGTGGCGGATTCCCCGGAGGAAGGATTCACTGACTGCGGCCCGGTGGTGACATTCGGGAACGAGGCGATAGACGCTTTCGTGTTTGAAGACAAAGGGGAACTTTACATCAGCTGGAAGGCATACGGTCTGGACAAACGTCCGATAGAGCTCCTGTGCAGCCGCCTGTCTGACGACGGGCTGCGTATGGAGGGGGAGATATTCTCCCTTCTGAAGGACGACCAGAGGATAGGGATGGAAGGGCAGTGCATATTCAGGCACGGAGAGTATTACTATCTCATATACTCCGCCCACTCATGCTGCGGACGTGCAAGCGACTATGACGTATATGTGGCCAGGTCCACTGATTTCAAGGGCCCTTACGAGAAATTCGGCGGGAATCCGATTCTGCACGGAGGAATCGGGGACTTCCAGTCATGCGGACACGGGACAGTGGTGACTGCCCCGGACGGACGGATGTTCTATCTGTGCCATGCATATCTGGCCGGAGACGGGTTCTGCACAGGGAGACAGCCGGTCCTGCATGAACTCGAGATCACAGGGGACGGATGGCCGAGGTTCAAGACAGGGAGTGTGGCGATGAAAATACAGCCAGCCCCGTTCAAAGGTACCGTGCAGAAAGTGGAGGACGAATTCCATGACAGCTTCAACGGGAAAGAACTGAAAAAGGAATGGTCCTGGAACTACACCTATGCGGATATATCAGCCGCACTGGAGGGCGGGTCGCTGATTCTCTCCGGCACTCCCCTTGCAGGCAACATGTACGGAACAGCCTTGTGTGTCAGGGCGCAAGAGCCGGATTTCGTATTCGAGGCCGGAATCGGGCAGACAGACCGGGAACTTAAAGGGCTGACCCTTTACGGAGACAGCGGCAACATGGCCGTATGGGGATACCGGGACGGAAAGCTTGTGATGGACGTCATCATGGACGGGAAAGAGACCGTCCTGTTCTCCACTCCATGGGAAGGTCCGGCACACCTGAGAATGGCGGTCGACGCAGGGACGGTCACCGGGATATGGTGGAGCCGGGACGGTAAAGAATGGCATTCCCCGGAAAACCTGTCGCTGGATGTGACCGGGCTTGAAAGATGGGACAGAGTGCAGCGCCCGGGCCTGATATACTGCGGAGGGCCTGACGGGAATGCGGAGTTCAGTTATTTCACGATATCATACAGATAGGCATTTTCCGAGTGCCCACTTCCATGCCGGGACAACGTGTATATCCTTACCGGACTGCTTAATTACGGTTTCCTCATCCATAGTGACAATCAGCAAGTTATCGCACCCTATGGCAGACGATGCAGCCAGGAGCCCCCTTATCTCCCGGCTGCGCGTTTCATTGTCGTACATCGACCAGGTAACTTGTATGAGTTGAATGACCTTATCCTCCCTCTGGATGACGAAATCACACTCCGCACCATCCTGATAATATGATATTTTCTCCGACGGAAGCAGGCTGCGCACAAGATGCAGTAAGACAGCATTCTCCAGATTCTTCCCGTTGTCATCGCTCTGAGGCATGAGTACGGCTTCGCGCAAACCGTTGTCTATACAATAATATTTATCCGAAGACCTCCTCTCTCTGACCAGCGACCTGTCATATTTCGGTATCCGGATAAACAAGAAAATATCACAGACGTAGTCCGCCCAGAGATACAGGTCATCCTTGCTTATTCTGTAGCCCTGTGATTTGATGTCGTTATAAATGGAATTGACAGACGTAGGCTTGGTCAGGTTGGCCATAATACGTTTTACAAAATACCGCAACACACCTGTGTTCTGTATATGATAATGCTCTGACAAATCACGCAATATCATGGTATTGAAGTATCCCTGAAGAAGCTGGAGGCGCTCTGTTCCGGAGGCGGCAAGAACGGCTTCCGGGAAAGCTCCCGATCCGACATATTCATCAAAGACTGTCTTGAGCCTGGCCCTATCCTGCTCCAGAATGGCACCCGTACCAATGCCCCTGAAACGGCAGAACTCATTGAAAGAAAGTGGATATATCTTATATTCAAGAGGATAACCCCGCAGCGCCGATGCAAGCTCGGTAGAAAGCATGGTCGCATTGCTTCCGCACACGTATATATTCTTACAATACCTTTTATAGACCCTGAGAACAAAATATTCCCAGTTTTCAATGAGCTGTATCTCATCAAAGAACATATGGACTTCCCGTAGTGGTATATCGGGATACATTTCCATATAGGAGACTATCACCTCATCAAGTTCGTCTGAAGTCATGCGGACAAGCCGTTCATCATCAAAGCCCAGCCACAGAATATTCTGCTTCGGGACCCCGTCCATGACAAGATCGTTTATCGCAATCTCCATCATGGTAGATTTTCCGCAACGCCTTACTCCCGGCACCGTAATGATCTTGCCCCGTCTTGTCGGAAGCTTCACATCCCTGTCAACGACTTCAAACGGAATCTCATCCTGGCGCATCGCTATAAGCGATTTGATTACTTCTTTTCTCATATCTTTCCTTTATTTCAGGACAAAAATAAAAATTCTTTCCTTTTATAGAGGAAAAATTTAAAAAATATTTCCTTCAAAAAAGGAAAAACCTGAGATGTCATTTGTCTGGATCCCTGTAATTTCTGATAACATGGTTCTCAAGTCATATCATATAATTTTAGTCAGTTATACTTTCAATCCTGTGCAGTATTTCATTTGCCTGAGCCGGCCTTTGCAGGCACTCTGTCCATATACAGTTCCAGGGTACCGCCAGAGGCGATGTCAGAAAAATCTATCTGCATCGTATCCAGGGTCTTGCCGTTCAGGACGGCCCTCCGGATGTAGATGTTCTCAGGGCTGTTGTCGTGCGCTATCACGGTGAATTTCCTGCCGGACGCATATTCCGGATCCAGAGTGAACTCTATCCTGTCGAACACCGGACTGGTAATCTCCATCTTCGTGTCTCCCGGACAGGCAGGATGTATCCCGGAAGCGGCAAGGACATACCATGCCGACATCTGGCCGGCGTCATCATTCCCGACAAGGCCTTTCACCCCGTCACCGTATGCGTGCGAACAGATGAACCGGGTCCATTTCTGGGTCTTCCACGGCTCGCCGAGGCGGTTGAACAGGAACGGGACGAAGTGGACAGGCTCGTTGGCGTGGTTGTAATACTGGTTCCAGAGCATGTCAGAAGGAGTGTTGCCGAAGAAATCGTCCAGGTCTGACAGGACTTTTTCCCTGCCGCCCATCAGCTCCACCATCCCGTCGATATCATGAGGGACGAACCATCCCTGCTGGTAAGGGTTGCACTCGATGCACCCGTACCATTCTTTTGTGCGGGCGTTCTCCGGCCAGGCTTCCCAGGAGCCGTCTGCATGACGCGGCCTGAACCAGCCTTTCTCCTTGTCGAAAATATTCCTGTAGGCCTGTGACTGCATGGCGAAGCGCTCTGCCAGGTCAGTCCTGCCGAGTTCCCCGGCAAGCCGGGAGACACACCAGTCGAAGTATGCATATTCCAGGGTCTCGGAGATGCAGAGGCCCGTCGGAGACCATCCGAGAGGCCAGTTCCCTGTCCTTTCCGAACTGTTCACGGCATATTCGAGGGCCTTTCCGGTGTCGAAAGTCCGTATCCCCTTGGCGTATGCGTCAGCTATGACAGAGAGCGCCGGGTTCCCTATCATGCAGCCTGAATATGAGTTGAGGAACTCCCATCTCTCAAAGTACTCCCTGCCGCTCTGGTCCGCCATAGTGACGAGAGAGTTGACAAGGTCGCTGACGACTTCCGGATTGATTATCGTCTGCAGGGGCATAAGGCTCCGGAAGGTATCCCATCCGCTGAATACAGTACGTTTGGTGAATGTACCGTCATAACTGTGTACCTTGTAGTCTCCACCGACATATCTGCCGTCCACATCAGCATATATCCTCGGGTCAATCAGCGAATGGTACAGGGCGGTGTAGAAGACGGTCCTGTCTTCCCCGGACCCTCCCGAGACCTTGATTCTCCCCAGTTCCCTGTTCCACATTGAAAAGGCTTCCTGGCGGACCTGGTCAAACACCTTGCCGCCAATCTCCTGCTCGAAATTCTTCCTGGCCCCGTCCATGTCCACAAAAGAGATACCCACCTTGAGGGTCACCTGCTCGCTGTCCGAAGTGGGGAACTCCGTGAAGAACCCGATATGCTTTCCCTGCATCTCCTTCACACCCCTGACGATTTCCGACCGGCTGACCCTCTGCAGATACGGCAGGCTCACTACCTCGTCCTTTTTACGGGTCCAGTCCGAAGGTATGTCGGCACTCCAGAAGCCGAAATCCTCAAGAGGACGGCTGAACTGTGCATAGAAATAGACAGTGTACCTGGCGTTCCCGTCACCGTTGCCCCAGCCGCCTGTCTCCGGCGTGCATTTCATCCAGCCTGTGATGGTGCGGTCATCGACCACCCTGACATACTGGGACTCCGATGTGCCGCCTACCCTCCTGGCAAGGTCTATCTGGATTCTTGAGCACTCGTTCTCCGGGTACGTGAACCGCAGGATCCCGCAATGCGGAGTCGCCGAGCTCTCCACACGTATGCCGTAATCAGTCAGGTCCGCCATGTAATATCCGGCCTGGGCCGTCTCGGTATCCTTGTCGTATGCGGAGCGCCATCCGGAAATGCTCCCGTCCTCTTTCCCGGCGATTGTCTTCATCGGTCCGGTCGTCGGCATCACAAGGAAGTTGCCCAGGTCACCGAACCAGCCCACACCGCTCATCTGGGTGAAGGCGAACCCTTCGATTGTCTTGTGCTCATAACTGTACCCGCTTGCATTGTCCCCTCCGGTAATGGTGTTGGGGCTCACCTGCACCATCCCGTATGGAGTCGTCGCGCCCGGGAATGTCTTGCCCAGGCCGTGGTACACGCCGGCATCCCCTACACTGGTACTGGCCCCGATGAACGGGTTTACACAGGAAGCCGGTGAAAAATCCTGCACATTATCCGAGCATGCAGCCATGGCCACAAGCGAGACGGCCGGTATAATCATTTTTCTCAATCTCATACTCCCGAACTGTTACAATGAAATCAGATATGTCCTTATCCCGAAACGCGGCATGGCCACCTCCACTTCCGAAGTCTTTCCGGAGCGGGTGACAGCCGGAGTCCCGGTGACATTGCCGCTGAGGTCAGTCTCGGACACGGCCCCTGGATTGAAACCGAGCTTCACCTTGACAGGGTCCCCGTCACCGGATGCGTTGAACAGGCGGAGTACAAGACCGTTGTCCGTCATGTATGCAGCCGAGATCTCATACCCGGTACCGCTGACATCTATGTACGACGCGGCACCTGCCTTCCGCTGGTTTTCAGTGCTGCACAGGAGCGGCTCGTTCCACACCGCGCTCTCCTCCTGGATTCCGGCGCTGTCCCATTCCCCGGCATGAGGCACTATGGCATACCGCATCACGGAAGGGCGGCTTATCTTATAGTCACGCCCCCAGAGTCCTCCGCCGGACATCTGGACGGTGAGACCGAGCGGGAATCCGGAACCGTATGAGTAGGAAGTGGTATGGTCCGAAAACAGGGCGAGCGAGCTGCCGCCGTCCTTTCCTGCAAGGTCGCCCCAGTTGAGGATGACATTGTGCTTGATATTGTCCCATGTCTCGAAGAACGTGTCCTCAAGACGGCTGCGGCATACGTCGAACGGGGCGTTCTTGTAGAGCTGCGGGGCATCCAGGGCCACAGGGAACAGCACATTGAGGGCATATCTGGTGTCGTAGAATCCCCTCCTGTTTGCATTGAATCCGTTTTCCTGGGCATATTTCCCTATCCGCACATCACTGTCCCAGTCGATCCTGAGGCTGCAGTCGATCTTCCGGTCACCTTCCCTCAGCACTACCGTCTGGGTATAAGGGACACGGGCTATTGTACCCCGGACTGTCACTGTCTTTACAAGCCCGTTGTCGGCGACTGTGACCTCTGCACTGGAGCCGGCAGAGGAATGGAACATGCCTTCTTCATAGAAAAAGCCCCTGAGCTCGTTGAGGCCTGCCCCGTGCTTTCTGTCGACATATTCTTTCCCGTCCTGGCTTTTGTCTACAAGACTGGTGATCACACCGCCTCTGGAAGCATCGAAGACTATCCTGTACATGTCGTTTTCAACCACGGCCTCACCGGAAGAGACAGTCCTTGTCTCCCCGCCATATACCATAGCGGAAGTCCTGCCCGGACGCAGCTCCTCAACAGAGACGACCGTATAACCGAACGCCGGCACCTCCGCGGCAAAAACCAGTTCCGGAGTTCCGGATGAGAGGTCCAGTACAGATTCAAGGGCCTTCCCGGAGGCGTCTTTTACGGAAACGCCTTCACATCCGGCGAATCCGGACGGAAGAGGTACGGAAACGACCTCGGAACGGGAATATCCTGTCGTGTTGAGCACCTTCACATACAGTTTCCCGCCCTTTGCGGGCCTGCCTGCTGAAAAAGAGGAAAGCGCCTCGTCTATTATATTCCCGCAGATGGTGTCAGTGGACTCAGTCCACAGGGCGATATTGTCAGCCCATGTGCCGCGGCTGTTCAGCCCGTTGTAAGGCACAATCCATGAATCATGGTGCTGGGCAAGCATAAGGGTGCGCCATGCCTCGTCCATCCTTCCCTGGGAGTACCTGAATCCGTTGGCAAGCCCGGCAATCGCACCTGTCTTTTCCGCCTGGACCAGGATATTCTCACTTCCGCGCACCTGACGGGCAATGGTCTGGAGGACCTGGCTGCCCCACATGAGGGCGGGCCTCACATCCTCCTGGGAGAAGATGTAGTCGTCATCGGTCCTCCCGGGTGTCTTCTCCTCGAAATATTCCTTCCATGTCACATACACAGACCCGTTTCTTGTACTGTCCGCATATCCTATCCACGGGCCGAATGTCCAGCCTGCATCCTGGTAGCACATGCCCACAATGTCCTTTATACCGGCTTTGCGGCATGCTTCGATATATCCGTCCTCGTTCCCCCATGCGGTGGTCTGCCATACGCTGCCTTCCTGAAGGCCTTCGCAGGCATATCTCGGAGAGGTCAGAATGGATGTCCCGTCAGGTCCTGTCCAGTTCACAAGCTCACCGCCATAAGGCGCGGAATATCCGCCCCAGCAGGTGTTGGGGCACTTCAGTGAGGCATACTTGAAGCCGAACTGGTGCAGTATCTGCGGGAGGGCGCTGGTGAAGCACGGCTCCTCTACTGCGTAGGTATAGAATTCCACATCAGGGAAATGGCTGTGTATCTTCCGGATACCGTAGTCAAGCTGACGGATTATGCTTTCTCCGGAAATATTGTACATATAAGGCTGGGCGTATGCCGGGTTGGTGAACTCAACCCTGTCGGACCCGGCCCATCCGGCGAATCTTCTGTACGCCTCCGGGGTGCGTACGGCCACCGTATCCCATGTCTCGGGCTCAATCTCCAGGCACATCCTCCACTGCGGGTATTTCTCCAGCAGGTCCGACATGTAGTCCGTGTATGTCTGCATAGGATAATGCCCGTATACACCTCCATGGAATCCGTCCACGAAATAGATATGCTCCTGCCCCTGGGCACAAAGGCTGCCGTTTCCGGACAAGGCCGGAAGCAGCAGCACTGCAATTGCCGATATAATGACTTTTCTCATGGTACGGGATCATTATTTACTGCGGAGAGAAATGCGGTGCTCCACAGGTTTGTTTATCTGGTAAATCTTGTCTGTGAGCATGTCCATCTCGGCTATACGAGTGTCACGCACATCCTTGTACATCAGCCTTGCATACGTATCCCTGTGGATTCCCGCCCAGATATTCCCGGACTTGTGCCTGTCTATGGCCTCTACAGCCCTGCGGTCATTCAGGTCAAGGCATCCGAGCGGCTTGAGGAAACCGTACTGCATCCACGCATAATCCCTGAAGCTGCGCTCAAGCTCCCATCTCCACTCGTTAAGATACATCACCTGGAGGGCCTGCTGGTACTGGGGAGACCATGTGAGCTCAGCCATATTGATTCCCTCCGCCAGCTCGCCTGCGTCCCACACGCCGAGAGGCTGCCCGTCGATAAGGAGCTCATAGTCTCCTTCCAGTCCTGTGACTTTCAGTATCTCCTGGTTCATCTCCTCCATGAAAGGTACCATCTTAAGTGCCCCTGCCTGGCCACGGTGGGCACCGAAACCGCGGGCGACAGTGTCAAGAGGATATGGGAGAGACTCTGCAAGGTAATTGAATGAAATGCCCTTGCGGTCCTTCCTGATGTCCGATATGGTGCAGTTTTCCGATTTGATGACATTGGATGAAGCGGCATCCACTTCAATATCGGCCACCTTCTTCCCGGCAAAACCCTGGGCCTTGAGGAAAAGGTAGGCCATCACCATGTGCCCGTCGTTGTCCGGATGTACACGGTCTCCCATAGTGATGGTGAACGAAGGGTCCTCAGCCTGCATTTTCCGCGACACCTCCACCAGAGGCTTGCTGAAATCCACGAAATCCCATCCGTTCCTTTCGGCCGCAGCCTTCTGGTATTCGACTACCCTGTCCATCACGGCGTTCTTCCCTTTGAACGGCACATTGCCTTCGATCTGCGCCGTCTCGTCATACGGGGAGCCGCCTATCATCACTATATGGACATTGTCCAGGGAGAGCAGACGCTTCTCGATCTTGTCGAAATTGGCGATACACTCCTTGTAACGTTTTTCACCGTATTTGTCGGCACCTTCCTGGTTGTACTCCACATATCCGGTGTCATTCATGCCGAATGTCACCATCAGGACTGTAGGCTCCTTGCTGAAGACATCCCCGTCAAGACGCTCGAACATGTCACCGGCAGTATTTCCGCCGATACCGGCATTGAATACCTTCACATCCATGTAGGGGAATCTGGTCATGTAATAGAGCCAGATATAAGAATGATAATGTCCACCGTCAGTGATACTGTCACCGAGATACACCGCGCGGTCCCCGCCGGCGAATGGGACAACCGTCTGGGCCAACGCCGCAACGCTGAGCCCGAAGGCCGCAGCCATAGTGAAGAAAAGACGTTTCATGTCAGTTATTGTTTTATGTTATCCGTTTTACATATTATCTATCCTTTTTCCTGTCAGTTTCCGAACGATGGAGGGAGCTGTTCCCTTCCCCATTTCCCTGAAGGGGAGGCCGAAGTGCTGAACTCTATCTTCGCCCCCGAACAGATGTCCTCCCAGTCGATCCAGGCTTTTTCATGAGGTCTGCCATCTATCTTGAGGGCTGTGGTGTATATCTTTGTCTCCGACCCACCTGTGAGCACCACATCGCCGCCCGGCAGATGCATGACAATCTTTTCGAATATAGGGGTGTTCAGGGCGAATCCGCCGATCCCGGGGATCATCGGGTACATTCCCATGCAGGCGAATACATACCACGCACCCATCGTACCGAGGTCATCGTTGCCCGGCAGGCCGTCCGGAGCGGCGGAGTAATGGTCGTTGATAATCCTGTTTATGACCTCGGAAGCCTTGTCAGGCCTGCCCACCCAGTCATAAATCCATGGAATCTGGAAACTTGGCTCGTTGCCGCATGCGTACCAGTCCTGGACATAGTTGGCGTCCAGACGCCTGAAAAGCTCGTCCAGACGCTTCTCGGCATTTTCCGGTCCCCCGATGATGTCAATAAGGCCGGCTATATTGAACGGCACCATCCAGAAATAATTCGGATAAGTGGACTCCCTCCAGTCCTCGCCCGGGGACTTCCAGGAACCGTCGGCATTGCGGGACTGCAGCCATCCGGTCTCCGGGTTGAAAAGATTCTTCCAGGACTGGGCCCTCCCCGAATAGTGCCAGTCGGCAAACTCGTCTCCGCAGGCATGCAGGGCGAACTTCCCTATGGCGAAGTCGGCTGTACAATATTCCAGCTGCTCGGATGCGTTCCACCAGCCCTTGTCCTTGTACTGCTGCAGACCGGGACGCTCCTCGACCTCCTGGGACTTCAGCCCGGGGATTTCCGCATTGTTCTTCATCAGCTCGAATACCGGGAGAGGGTCGTAGTCCCTCGCCCCGAAGGCCCAGGCGCTTGCTATCAGGGCAGGGGTAGGGTCTCCCTGCATGATGCCTGTCTCGATATTCGCCATCACCCATCTGGGCAGGGCGTTCCCGGACTGCTCCGCGAAATCCCTGTGCGAGCGCACCACCGCGGAGGCCACATCAGGGTCGAGCATGGAAAGGAGCTGTATCTGCGTACGGTATGTATCCCAGTTGCTGAATGAAGTGTAGTGGGTGTCTGAACTCTTGTGCACCTTGAAGTCCGCCCCCATGTATTCCCCGTTCACGTCGCTGCAGATGTTGGGATGGATAAGGGCATGGTAGAGATGCGTATAGAACTGGACCCTCCTGAGCGGGTCTGTACCTTCCGTCTCGATTTTCCCGAGATACATGTCCCATGCGGACTCGGCAGCCTCCTTCACTGACGTGAACGACCATCCGGGATTCTCGGCCCGGAGGTTCTCCCGCGCGTTCTCCACCGACACATATGACACACCTATCTTATACTGTATCACATCCCCGTCTTCAAGGGAGAATGTGAAATAGACTCCGGAGCCTTCCCCCTCCGCGAAGCTTGCCCCGCGCACCAGCCGGTCTCCTTTCCAGATACCTGTCTCCTGCGCCCGGGCATCGAACTCAGCCACGAAATACACCTTGTACGGTGTCCTCACGCTGCAGAAATTGCCACCTTCAGCATATCCCTCACAGCTTGACGGGCCGGTGATGCATATAGCCGCCTGGCTGACAGGCGTGGCAGCGATGCCGCCTCCTATCAGCACTGTGCCTTTCCCCTGCTCCGGGAAAGTGTAGCGTGCCATCCCGGTCCTCTCTGTGACAGAGAGCTCCGCCTTTATGCCCTCGTCGACTGATGCCTCGTAGTATCCCGCATGGCCTTTCTCCCCGGTGATCCGCACCCTGTTTGCAAAGAGCCCGGCAGGAGACTCCTCGAGGGCGCCCGCGACAGGGAGAGTCGGGAAGTTGCCCATGTGCCTGCATCCGGCCCCGCTCAGCTGGTTGATCACAAACCCGCCCCTGCGGGCGAAATATGTCGGAGTGAACTGGACCATCCCGAAAGGACGTGTCGCCCCGGGATAAACGAAGCCGGCGGCAAGGCCTGCGCCTCCCGTACCGATGAACGGATCCACCGTCTCCGCATAACTTTCCTGGATTTCATCCCGCGCATCCGCCCCGGAACCTTCCGTGAGCGGAGTACCTGCGGCATTAGATGCGTATACTGACAATAAGACCGCGGCGCCGAAAACTGCCGCCGCCTTTTTTCCGATATTAGTCTTCATTTCCGGTCATTAGCTTTTAACGGCTGCAAAGATATCTTTTATATGCAATTCATCATTATACTTATTTTACAAATCAGTATACTTATTTTACAAAAAAGTGTACTCACCGGAGAAAAGGCCCGTCAGGTCCTGGCAGAAGACACGGGTGGGGAGGGACCGGGGCGCGTGTCCGTACAGTTTGTACCCGGTAATTTTGCTTTGCAGAAATAATGTCTTATTTTTATGCTTCAGAATTTTCTTAAATCATACTGATCATGAGCAGATTTATTTTTGAGGCAGTTTCTGCCGCATGTGCGCTGTGCGCGGCGGTATCGTGCAGTGGAGGATTCAGCACGCAGACATTCACAGCATCAGAAAAACACGCGCTCTCGGAAGGCGGGACAGACTCGCTTGAAATAGACATACAGGTGGAATATCCGGTATCAGGGCTGACACAGCCAGCAATGGACAACGTCACCAAAATCTTGACAACCAGCCTGTTCGGAGACCAGTATGCCGCCATGCAGCCCGAGGAAGCCATAGGCGCATACATAAGTGGCAGCGTGGACGAATACAGGAAAAACAACCTTCCTCTGCTTGAAATGAGCAAAGATATGCCGCACGCTTCCCTCAGCTGGTCCGACTACATCACAGGGGCCGTCGCCGGAAGCCACGGAGACATACTGTCCTACACCATGACAAAGTATACATACACCGGAGGGGCGCACGGAATGACATCCGAGACCGCGCTGAATTTCGACATGAAGACAGGGTCGCTGCTCACAGAGGGGGATTTCTTCAAGGAAGGCTACAAGGAAAAGCTTCCTGCCCTGCTGTCCGGGCATCTGGCATCATCGCTGGAGAATCCGGCTGACACCTCGATGCTTTTCACACGCGAAATCGGGCCGAACGGCAACTTCATGGTCTCTCCTGAAGGAGTCACCTATATATACAACCAGTATGAGATCGGGCCTTATGTCATGGGGGCCATCCGTGTGACAGTGCCTTGGGACGAACTGGAAGGGCTCATTGAGGAATGACCCCGGACTCCCGGACTTCAGAAAAAACGACAGAACAGAACATGAATCCAGAAACAATGAAACGTACTTTCACCATTCTGATTGCCGCATATGCGGCAATTTCATTGTCTGCACAGCAGACACCCGGTTATGAAATGGCCGAAAGGTTCTCGGCAAAGAAAGTGTCGCAGATGGTACACTCCACAAGGGTAAACCCGAACTGGTTCCAGAGCTCCGACAGGTTCTGGTACAAGTGGGAGGACTCCGAAGGGACACAATATTACATAGTGGACGCAAAGACGGGCCGCAAGACCACGGTCTTCGACATGGACAAGCTTGCCATGCAGCTCACAGAGGCTGTCAGGGACCCGTTCGACGCCCGGCACATCCCTATCAGGGACCTGGAACTGAAAGACGACAAGACGTTCACTTTCGAGATCGGGAGCACGCTGGAAGAGAAGGACTCCCTGCGGATAAAACGGTGGGGAGACAAGAAGGTGTTCAGCTTCTCATACGACATAGCGTCCGGGGAGCTCACCGACATCACTGGCCAGGAGGAGGAGCAGAAATACCCTTCATGGGTGAACGTATCCCCTGACGGGAAGATAGGCATCTTCGCAAAGAACGCCAACCTCTACTGGATGGATACCGAGAATATGGCCAAGGCGGCCAGGGACGAGAAGGACAGCACCATCGTGGAGCACCGGATCACCTCTGACGGCACCAGGGAGTTCGGATGGGGAGCCGACAGCTACAACGGCTGGGCATGGCAGGACAGCACCAAGAGATATTTCCCATACTATCTCGTATGGTCTCCGGACTCAAGGCACTTCGCCACAATGAAATTCGACATGAGCGACGTCAAGGAGCTCTGGGTGATAAACTCCCTGAGCAGCCCGCGCCCTACCCTGAAGACCTACAAGTACCAGATGCCGGGAGAGCCCGGGCCGAAGGAGCTCCTGTATGTCTTCTCCACGGAGGACATGAGCAGCCGGTACATAAGGACAGCGGCGTTCAAGGACCAGAGCACGGGGTTCGAAACAGCCCCAAGGACGACGGCTGACAGGTACAAGGACTACAATTCAAACGTATGGCTCGGGGACAATGACGGCTTCTACTACAACCGCATAAGCCGTGACCTCAAGAGGTACGACATCTGCCGGGTGGACATAGACAGCGACTCCACCAGGACTGTGATCTCTGAAAGGATGAACACCTATATAGAATACAGGCCGCTCCGGCTTGTGAACGAAGGCCGGCAGATGATCCACTGGTCAGAGCGCAACGGCTGGGCAAACCTCTACCTCTACAACGCGGACGGCACCCTGGCAGGCACCATAGTCGAGGGGCCTTTCCATGTGGAGAACGTGCTGGCTGTCAATGATACAGAGGACTACATCATCTTCAGCGCCTGCGGATACGACAAGGCAGAGAACCCGTATCAGATGCACACTTTCAGGGTGAATTTCGATGGCAGCGGACTCAAGCAGCTGGACATGAAAGACATGGACGTGTGGGCCTCGGCAGACGACAACGGCAGGTACCTCGTCTGCAACTACTCCCGCGTGGACGCGGCACCTGCATCCGCACTTTATTCGGCAGCCGGGACAAAACTGGCAGACCTGGAGAAAGCGGACCTGTCGCAGCTCTTCGCGGCGGGATACAAGATGCCCGAAAGGTTCACAGTCAAGGCCGCTGACGGTGTCACAGACCTGTACGGGGTGATGTACAAGCCTTTCGACTTCGATTCCACAAAGGTATACCCTATAATAGAATACGTCTATCCGGGGCCTCAGGTAGAGGCGAACAACATATCATGGAGCTCCAACATGACACGCACCGACAGGCTCGCACAGATGGGCTTCATCGTAATCACGGTCGGGAACCGCGGAGGGCATCCTAACAGGTCCAAATGGTACCACAACTACGGCTACGGCAACCTGCGCGACTACGGCCTCGAGGACCAGAAGACCGCTGTACAGAGGCTTGCAGCCAAGTACCCGTGGATAGACGGGACACGGGTGGGTATCCACGGCCATTCCGGCGGAGGGTTCATGTCCACCGCCGCCATCCTCACCTACCCCGACTTCTACAAGGTGGCGGTATCATGCGCAGGGAACCACGACAACAGAATCTACAACCGCTGGTGGAGCGAACAGCATCACGGCATAACGGAGAAGGTCAGCGAGCAGGGGGACACATCTTTTGTCTACAAGATAGACACCAATCCCGTGATAGCAAAGAACCTGAAAGGGCATCTCCTCCTGGTGCACGGGGATATCGACGACAACGTGCATCCGGCAAACACCATCCGCGTCGTCAACGCCCTCATCCGTGCGAACAAACGTTTCGACATGCTCATCCTTCCGGGGCAGAAGCACGGTTTCGGGGACATGAACGAATACTTCTTCTGGAGGATGGCGGACTATTTCAGCCAGCATCTCCTCGGAGAGAGCCAGAGGGACAGCACTGACATCGTGCAGATGAACAATGACTGAATGAAAGAGCGGCAGCCCGACCGGGCTGCCGCTCCTAATTTATATATGTACTTCCGGACTATTCGCGAATAGCGGCAATGCCCGGAAGGACTTTACCTTCAAGGTATTCAAGCATTGCGCCTCCGCCTGTTGAAACGTAGCTTACTTTCTTTGCATAGCCCATCTGGGTCACGGCTGCGACAGAGTCACCGCCACCTACAAGTGTGAAAGCTCCGTTTTCAGTAGCCTTTGCAAGCATCTCGGCCACACGGTTGGTGCCTTTTGCAAATGAAGGGATCTCGAACACACCCACAGGCCCGTTCCAGAGGATGGTCTTTGACTTCATGATTACATCCTCCCATGCTGCAAGGGTGCTAGGGGCCGCATCTACGCCCTCCCATCCGTCAGGAATCTCGGAGTTGCTGCAGATCTTGGTGTTGGCACCTTCTGCAAACGCGTCTGCGATAACCACTTCCTTGGAAAGATAAAGCTTCACGCCTTTCTCCTGTGCTTTCTTGAGGGTGTCGAGAGCAAGCTGCTGCTGGTCATCCTCGCAAAGTGAGTTACCGATCTTTCCGCCCTGTGCCTTCACAAAGGTATATACCATACCGCCGCCGATGATCATGTTGTCCACTACATCGAAAAGATGCTCTATAATACCGATTTTCGAAGACACCTTGGCTCCACCGATGATTGCGGTCACCGGACGCTCAGGGTCATTTACCACCCTTTCAAGAGCCTTGATCTCGCCCTCCATCAGGTAGCCGAACATCTTGTCATTAGGGAAGAACTTGGCAATCAGCGCTGTAGAGGCATGCGCACGGTGAGCTGTACCGAACGCGTCGTTGACATAGCAGTCTCCGTATGAAGCGAGTTTCTCCACGAATTTCTTCTGGCTCTCCTTCACGGCTGCCTTGGCCGCCTTCTTCTCGTCGTCAGTAGCGTCCTCAGCAAGTCCTCTCGGCTTGCCTTCCTCCTCTGCATAGAAACGCAGGTTCTCCAGGACGAGGACCTCACCAGGCTTGAGAGCCGCAACCTGCTCGTCCGCCTTCATGCAGTCGTCAGCGAACTTCACAGTCACTCCGAGAAGCTCCTGCACGCGGCCGAGGATGTGCTTGAGAGAGAATTTCTCAGTCACGCCCTTAGGACGGCCCAGATGCGACATGATGATTACGGAACCGCCTTTTTCAAGGATTTTCTTGAGTGTAGGGACAGCTGCCCTTATGCGGGTGTCGTCTGTAATTTCGAACTTCTCGTTAAGAGGAACGTTGAAGTCAACCCTGACAAGAGCTTTCTTGCCAGAAAAATCGTAAGTATCAATACTTTGCTGCATAATAATATGAATTAAAAGTTTTCCAGTTCACCAGGCCGGTCCGAATCACATTCCCCGGCACATCATACAAAGATACGAAAAATATTCAAACAGAAGTCATTTGAAAGTAAATTACTATCTTTGCCGCAGGCACAGGGGCCGTCCACGGAGACATCCTGACGGCAGCGGCAGACGCCACCCGGGGCCTGGACATGCAAAATGACAAAGAAATGACAATAGAATCTCCCGGCAAATTCTGGAAAGACTATGAACTTATCGACTCCGGCAACTTCGAGAAACTGGAGCGTTTCGGACAGTACATAATGGCACGCCCCGAACCTAAGGCACTGTGGGACAAGACTATGAGTGACCAGGAATGGAACAGGGTGATACATACCCGTTTCAAGACCGGGGCGGGATTCGGCAAGGCAGGGAAGGAGGACAGCGGCACATGGGAGAGGCTCAGGAAGATGAACGACCAGTGGGTCATAAGCTACCGCGGGGCAGAAGAAGGGCTTGATTTCAGGCTCAGGCTCGGACTCACCTCATTCAAGCATGTGGGTGTCTTCCCGGAGCAGTCGAGCAACTGGGAATATATATTCCGCTGCACCAAGACGCTCTCGGACAAAGCCGCCGCAGAGGGCATGCCGAAACCCAAAGTGCTGAACCTTTTTGCCTACACAGGAGCGGCTTCCCTCGCAGCAAAAGCCGCAGGGGCCGATGTCACGCATCTTGACTCGGTCCGCCAGGTAGTGACATGGGCCCGCGAGAACATGGAGCTGAGCCGGCTGGACAATATACGCTGGGTAGTGGAGGACGCACTGAAATTCGCCCGGAGGGAAGCGAAGAGGGGCAATCTCTACCAGGGGATCATCCTGGACCCTCCTGCCTATGGACATGGCCCCGACGGGGAAAAATGGAAACTGGACGAATGCCTTTACGACATCCTCAAATGCGTGGCGGCAATCCTTGCCCCGCAGGACAGTTTCATGGTCCTCAACCTCTATTCCAACGGATATTCCGCCGTGCTGGGGGAAACTCTTGTAAAAGAAGCGTTCGGGATAAAAGGACGTCCCGGCAGCGGCATCCCGGACAAGACCGCAGGCCCCGGGAACACCGGAATCGACTGCGGGGAGCTAGTCCTCCAGGACAGTTTCGGGAAGAACCTTCCCCTGAGCATCTTCGTAAGGATGAACAGATAACGGACGGGAAGAGGAGCCACGCATATGAAAAGACATATTCTCTTTGCAGCAGTCGTACTGTCTATTGCGGTATCATGCACAGGCCGTGGAATCATCAGAGCACTGGACGATGTCGAATCCTGTTTAAGCGAACATCCTGACAGCGCACTCTCTGTCCTGGACTCTCTTTCTACAGCCGGCATCCAGGGCCGGGAGGCCAACGCAAAGTTCGCCCTGCTCTATTCGATGGCGCTGGACAAGAGCTATATAGACGCGACGGACGACAGTCTGATAAACATAGCCGTGGACTGGTACAGAAAGCACGGGACTGCTGACGAGCGGCTGAAGTCATACTACTATCAGGGCCGGGTCTACCAGAACTCCGGGGACAACGAAGCCGCGATGGGGAGTTTCGTAAGAGCGGAAGCGGCATCAGGGAATGAAAAGAATGAGACAAAGGGACTTTTATATACTGCCATGTCCGGAATATATATCCAGATTTTTGATTTCGTGAAAGCAGAATTATATAATAACAGGGCTAAGAATTGTTACCTCCTTGCAGGAGATACCGACAAATATGCCGGAACAATACTGTTTTCAAGTGACCTGCACTATGCCAACGGGGACTACAATAGTACAATAGCATGTCTTGATTCTGTAAAAACTATGCTGGACAGCATAAGCACGTCTCACAGGAATGCATACTATATCCAGTCCATGAGGATAAAGAGAGACCGGGAAGACCGAGCCGGACTGTCAGACGAACTGAACCAATATCTGTCCTCCACCGGAGCGGAAAACATTTCATGGCTTGATGTCGCGGACTACTATACTTATCTCGGACAGTATGACAAGTCAGAATCGGCACTTCAACAGTACCGGGAGTTCCATCCGGAGTATAAAGACGAGCCGGCATACCATATCGCTGCGTACATACTGAACGATTCACTCGGAGATTACAGGGAGGCGCTTGATGATTATATAAACTATTCGCTTCTCTCGGATTCACTGAGCCTTGTCATAGCGGAGCAGGATACAGGATTCATACAGGAACGCTACGAGAAAGACCTGCAGATGGAGAAGGAAAGGAATACCAGATTGCTTGTAACACTGATATCTGTGTTCTCCATCATACTTTTAGTAACCATAGCATACATCCTCAGATTCCGGCTCAGGCAGAGCAGAATGGAGAGAGAGTCGCTTGCTGCCGAAATGTCCAGATACAAGGAAAACTATTCCCGTCTGAAGCTGGAACGGGACGAACTTTCCGAGATGCTCTCGTCAAACCCGCCTGCCGACCGCCAGTGCATGAGAGTCCTGAATGACCGTCTCGAACTTCTGAACAGGTTCTTCGCAGCCGCCATATCTGGCAACGAGGAGACAGACCGCAAGGCGAGCCATGAACTTGACCGCCTCGTCGCGGACAGGGACATGTTTCTATATACCACTCGGATGACTTTCGCGGCGGCACATCCGGATTTCATCAGTTACCTTGAATCGAAGGAACTGACAGAGCATGAAATCGAATATTGCTGTCTCTACGCGATCGGCCTTAAAGGAAAGGAAATCGGACAGTATATAAAACGGGCTTGCCATTACAACGAAAGCAGTGACATCAGGGCCAAACTCGGTCTGGGGAAACATGACACCAATCTCGGAATTTATCTCCGGGAACTGCTTCACCGTGAATAGTCCTCCTTTGGAAACTTTTCTGTGCAATGTTAAACTCTGCTTTACAAGCATGTTGAAAATCAAATGTTTATAATCCAGAATGTGAAACTATAGTTTTCTCTATAAAACATTTTATGGATAACTTTGCATCAGATTTTAAACACAAAAGCCATATGAAAACAACATTAACCCGTGTTTTTACGATTGGATTTGCAATGATTTTTGCACTGGCTGGCTGTAAAAAGGATGTCGACTACAGTTATCCGATGGAAATAGTATATCTGAATGAAACAGGACATTCGATAAGCTTAACCATATCATCAGATTATACCCCAATGGATATAGTGCTGGGTAAAGGCGGAAGATATTCCAGGACCTGGGCTTCCGGATCCGGACCGAATTACCCTCCGCAACTTACAGAGGCAAAAGTAGTATTTGATGATGAATACACGGTATTCCACAGAATAACAGATCAGCCAGGTACTTATCATAATGTATGTAATAGTGCCGATTATAAATGCACCACAATGAATGATGTAAAGACTGGAAGAGTTTATACTTTTACTTTCACGGAAGAAGACTATAATTATGCGGTCAATGCATCAAAGGCAGACTGATCGCCCAGGTTAGGCTTTTCCACAAAATATGAGAATATACCCGATCATCATTCTGCTGGCCATGTCATTGACCGCTTTTGCACAAGTGAAGGATGTCAGCGTGCTGGCAGGAGTGAATGTACCGATGTACAAGGGCATCGAGAGCGATGCGGTGTTGGCCGTGAACTATGGCCGGTTCAACCATAAGGGGCTCGGTTTCCGCGTAGGACTGCAGTGGAGTCCGTCCGTTGCCGACATAGACAATTCGTTCGGGGTGCCCGTAGCATTTTCATACAGGACCGGATCCAGGGGCTTCTCTGAAAGATTACAGTCCGGTGCCGCAGGCTCCAGAGACGCAATAGCCTATGAGTCCGCATACGGAGACGCCGGCGGCAAGGCCAGAAGCATGGCCGGCGGATTTCTGATGAACCTGTTCAGCGACATGGAGTTCTTCATCGGGCTTACGCCAGGTTATGTGGCAGGGGCGTCCAGCGGCATATTGAAGTCGGCATGGGGCGATTCCTGGCAGTACCGGGAAGAGACATGGACAGAAAAGAAAAACGCCTTTTCTATTTCCATTGATACCGGGATATGCCTGAATTACAGCGTCTGGAGACTTGACATAAAGCTCATGCCCGGATTCCATTATAACCTTACGGCCAACTATATCCATCACAAAATCACCGGGACGGAGGGTGCCGCCATGAGAGAGCATGACACTCCTTTACGCTGGTCCTTTACATTCTGCGGGGGGATTGCATACCGTATCAGATAAGAGGACGGTTTTTACATACCTTTAGAGGGCTGCATCAAAACATTCTTTTGACACAGCCCTCTTATCTTGTCCCGTGGAGAATACGAGAGTCGAACTCGTGACCTCTTGCATGCCATGCAAGCGCTCTAGCCAACTGAGCTAATCCCCCATTGTGGGTGCAAATATAGCAGTTACTTTCCTTTTCTGCAAAAATATATGCACCCGTCTATATCACAGCCGGACTTCAGGCCTCGCCGGAATACGCCTTGACCAGAGCATCCCTCCGGCTTTCTATATCCTTTGCAAGGGCATCCTGTCCATAGTAAGAAAGGACATCCTTGAGATATGACACGAAATAATAGCATTTGTCGAAATCGCTCGAAGCAAAGTCATAGAAGCTTGCAAAAAACTCCAGCGACACGAATATCTCCTCCTTGAACCTTTCAGCAAGAGACAGAGCCTTTTCCGCCTGTCCCAGACGCAGGTACTCCTCTATGATGCCTATGACGACAGTCTCGTTCGAGAATCCCAGATACGTCATGTCCAGAGGATAATCCGCCTCAGGCACACACTCCTGGCACTTGTCAAGCATCTCTACGGCCCTGTCGTTCCATCCGGCCTTCTCCATTTCCTTGGCCACATTAAGGAAGAGCAGTCTCTGAGGGAGCACCCCGCAGAAAGTGTATGTATTCTGATAGTCCACGAAGTAATCTGTCCTCTTGAGGGCATCCCATGAATACACCTCAGTCATCTTGTGGTACAGGTCCTCCGGGTCAGCGAAACCCACCTCCAATGAACTCATCTTGTTCTTGATAGGGACGAACTTGTATGAAAAGCCTTCATACATGAGATACTCCTTTATGCCTATATTGATGTCCCCGCCCATACTGAGGAGATTTATCGGCCTGTCCCACTGATAGTTGGAAAGCAGGTCAAGCATGAAGAGCTCTTGTTTGGTGATACGGTCCTTGCCCTTAGGTATAGTGAGCACTATCTCGTCCGGAATCTGGTCGGCATACTTGCTGTCGAGAATACCGTACTTGATGACATTCTCCTTGTTCACAGGTATGGAGAACTTCCTTGACATTATATAATCTATGGAAGAGCCGTCCTCAAGCGGCACCTTGGCGTCAGGATGCCTGAACACCTCCATCACCACAGACAGAGGGATCACCTGGTCTCTGGTGTCTATGATAGGAGGCCATTCGTTGGTGCCGTACAGGTACTGCTCCGGACCTACCTTCAGGTCAAGCGGCCTGGACTCGTTCACAGCGTATTTCATCTGGTCGATATGCCAGTCTGTCCCGAGCAGGGATGTATTGCATATCCTCACGTCAGTCCTTATGCCCTCGACCTCCTGGGCATACCACAGAGGGAATGTATCGTTGTCCCCGTGTGTCACGAGGATGCCGTCCGGACCTACCGAATTGAGGTAGTTTGCCGCCATCTCCACAGCGGTCTTCCTGTGGCTGCGGTCATGGTCGTCCCAGTTCTGCTGGGCCATGAGCGCTGGAACTCCCAGGCACATGAGCGAGACCACGGACGCGGCGGCCACATACCTGCTTCCCGACGCGCCTCCGTTCCCGGCCTCGGCGGCCTTTCCGCCGAGGAGATCCTCCATCAGCGAATATATCGCCAGCACGGCAAGGCCTATCCAGATCGAGAACGCATAGAACGATCCCGCATAGGCGTAATCCCTTTCCCTTACCTGGTAAGGCGGCTGGTTAAGGTACAGCACTATGGCGATACCTGTCATGAAGAACAGCAGGAAAGTGAGCCACGACCCTCTCTTGTCCCTGGAGAACTGGAAAAATATCCCGATGATACCAAGCAGCAGAGGGAGCATGTAGTAGTGGTTCTTGCCCTTGTTGTCCTTAAGATATGAAGGGGCGTTGCTCTGGTCCCCGAGCCTGGCCTTGTCCAGGAATCCGATGCCCGACTCCCAGTTGCCTATGAAAATATCCCCGGGACTTGGGCTGTGTATCTCATTCTGCCTTCCGGCGAAATTCCACATGAAATACCTCCAGTACATCCAGTTGAGCTGGTAGTCAAAGAAGAAGCGCATGTTGTCCCCGAAGGTAGGCTTCTTGTATTCGGCCCCGGGGACGGTCTTGCCGTTCTTAATATAGGAGTTGTAGAACTCCTCGTACCTCCCGTCCCCGTTGTAGGCCCACATGCGCGGGAAGAGCATCTTGCCTTCCGGGGCATACACAGGCACAGGCTGCCCCTTTGCCTTTATATACTTGTCACCCATAGGAGCCCAGTATGTGGACTGCTCAATCGCCTCCAGCGGCGCTCCGAAGTACTGGCCGTAGAGAAGAGGAGTAGACCCGTACTGCTCACGTGAAAGATAGCGGATGAGAGTGAAAGGATTGTCAGGCTGATACTCGTTCGTAGGGGTCTTCACAGACGAGCGTATGATCATTATGGAGAATACGGAAAAACCTATCACGACTGTCGTAAAGCACAGAAGGACAGTATTCCAGAACACCTTTTTCCTCTTGAGTGTAGCGAAAAGGCCCCAGAAGCACAGGGCAAGGAGGAGCACCATGAAGACCGCGGCGCCCGTGTTGAAAGGAAGCCCCAGCGCGTTCACGAAGAACAGGTCCGTATAGGCCGCCAGCTTCGGGAGATACGGGATGATACCGAAGAGCACCACCGCAAGTATCACGCATGAAAGGAGGAAAATCTTCACATACTCCCAGAAACTGTAATGGCCGTCCTCTCTTTTCCTGTAATAGAACAGGAACACCAGGCACGGTATGGTCAGGAGATTCAGCAGATGGACTCCGATCGAAAGGCCCATGAGGAAGGATATCAGGACAATCCATCTGTTGGCATAAGGAGTCCCGGCCTGCTCATACCACTTGGTCATCGCCCAGAATACCAGTGCGGTGAACAGGGATGACATGGCATATACCTCACCTTCTACAGCGGAGAACCAGAAAGTGTCCGAAAAACAGTAGGCAAGGGCACCGACTGCACCGGAGCCGAATATCGCTATCGCCCTCGAGAGAGGATAAGTCCCGTCAGCGGACGGCTTCACAGCCCTTTTCGCAAGGAAAACTATGGTAAGGTAGAGCAGGAAAATGGTCAATGCGGAGCACAAGGCGCTCATGGCATTTACGGCTATTGCCGCATGCTCCCCGTCGGTAAAAATGGTAAAGAATCGCGCAATAAGCTGGAACACAGGGTTTCCAGGAGGATGCCCGACTTCAAGTTTATAAGAAGATGCGATGAATTCCCCGCAGTCCCAGAACGAAGCGGAAGGCTCTATTGTCATCAGATAAGTGAATGCGGAAATCACGAACACGGCCGCTGCTGTGACTCTGCTCCACAGGTTGAATCTCTTTTTGTCCATATTTGAAAAATAAAACAGGCAAATATAGTCAATATGTTCTTATATTTGCAAAAATTTAAAGTCCCCATGGCTGACAACGACTGGAAAAAAAGGCTCGGGGTCGTCTTTTCGACCGATCCCGACTACATATATGAAGAACAGGAAGAGAAGGAGCAGGCCGAGACTCTCCCTCCTGAGAAGCAGAAGCTTACCGTGACCATAGACCGAAGGAACAGAGGAGGCAAACAGGTCACTCTGGTGAGCGGGTTCACAGGTTCAGACGAAGACCTTGCCGAGCTCGGAAAGACATTGAAAGTCAAGTGCGGGGTAGGCGGGACAGCAAAGAACGGGGAGATCACCATCCAGGGAGACCTGCGCGACAAGGTGACGGCTCTCCTGAATTCGATGGGGTACAAAGCACGTAGAGGCAACTGAAATGGCCGGCACACAACCAGTTGACAGCGCATTCACAGGCGGGGTCCTGCATCTTGTGCCGCTTGACGGCACCGCCGTGACCAGCCACCAGTCATATGCTTCCGTACAGGACACTCCCCTGACAGGGACTCTCCCTGTGTCCATCCTAATAATAATATCGACAGTCATCTGCATAGCCTCATTGAGGAAATACGTGAATCTCGTCCCGTCCCTGGCCGGGTGCATGGTCAGATGGAAGGAGAACATAAACCTTGAGGACAGCGTGCCGCTCAGCCGCTCCAGGGACTATATATTCTATATACTCGCAATCCCTTTCTGCATCCTCGCATCGTGCTCCAGGATGTACTGCCCCGAGCTGCTGTCCGGCCTGCCGCCCCAGCTGTATTTCGCCTCAGTGACAGGGGTTTTCATACTTTACTTGTGCTTAAGGAAATCAGCATTCTGGATATTCAGAGGCAGGCGGGCCAGCGAAAAGACATACAGATACGCGGCGAAAAGCTTCCGGACATTCTTCATCGCCGCGGCCACGACGGCCCTGGCCACAGCGGGGATAATGGGAATCGCTGACGCCGGACAGGATCTCACAGGGAAGGTCCTGCTGTATGAGACAGGCTTTTTCTACGTGCTGTTCCTGGTGAGGAAAACTCAAATTTTTAAAAACTACTGTTCGCTATTCACAGCAATTTTGTATCTTTGCGCCCTGGAATTTTTACCGACAGGTATTTTGGTCGCAACTGCAATTGTTTTATAAAACGACATGACTGTTAAGAATATTCTGATTTCCCAGCAGCCACCCAAAGCTGCCTCCCCGTATTCAGCCATCACTGAAAAATACGGTGTACAGTTTGACTTCAAACCGTTCTTTACCATAGAGCCTCTGTCATCAAGAGAATTCAGGGCACAGAGAATCAATATACTGGATCATACCGCAATAGTTTTTTCAGCCAGATCCACGATAGACGCCTTCTTCCACCTCTGCGAGGAGCTCAGGGTCAAAATCCCGGAGACAATGAAATACTTCTGCACCACGGAAGCCGTGGCGATGTACCTTCAGAAGCACATTGTGTACAGGAAAAGGAAGATTTTCTTCGGAGACGGCACCCCGTCATCCATACTTGCCCTGGTCGGGAGCAAGCACAAGGACGAGAATTTCCTCATAGCCACATCCGACCTTGCGGGCAACGACATCACAAAGGCCTTCCATGACGGAGGTTTCAAATACGAGAGCGCTGTCTTTGTGAAATCCGTTTCCCAGGACCTCAAAAGCATCGACTTCCCGGCATATGACATGATTGTACTTTACAACCCGTCCGACGTGAAGTCGATCTATGAGAATTTCCCGGATTTCAATCCTGGTGAAATAAAGTTCGTGGCCTACGGGAAGTCCGTGCTCAAGTCGATGAACGAATCCGGACTTGAAGTGGCCGTGGCCGCACCTACACCTGAAGCGCCTTCAGTGGCAAAAGCCCTCGAGCTGTATCTGGAAAACCACAAGGGCTGATGTCCCTGTCCTCACATACCCTGCCAAAAGAAGAGAGACTGCACGGCAAGAAAGACATTTCAAGGCTGCTTGCAGAGGGGAGATTCGGCACCGTCGCACAGCTGAAATACTGCATACGGGACGGGAACGGCCTGCCTTATTCCAGGATCATGGTCTCTGTCCCAAAAAAGCTGTTCAAGAGGGCGGTGAAACGCAATCTCATCAAGCGCAGGCTGCGCGAAAGCTACCGTCTGCAGAAACGACTGCCAGGTACGGAAGGAGGGTCCGACATCATGTTCATATACGGGACAAAGGAGATACTCCCGTTCAAGGAGATATACGCGCTGGTAGGCCAGGTGATCGGCAAGGCAGGAGCGAAATGAGACGCGGAGGAAACACAGGGCAGTCCGGAAATCCGGGGGAAAGCGCTTTCAGGAAAGCTGTCAGGAAGGCGTCGGTGCTGCCTTTCGTGGCGCTGATCCGTTTTTACCAGGTCTGCATTTCACCGCTGAAGCCTCCCACATGCCGTTTCACACCCACATGCTCGCAGTATGCCCTGGAGGCGTTCCGCAGGCACGGGCCATTCAAAGGCCTGTACCTGGCCGTGAGGAGACTTCTACGGTGCCATCCGTGGGGAGGCTCCGGATATGACCCCGTACCCTGATTATCACTGACACAGCAGCGGGCGCTCCAGCGAAAAATCCGCGGAAGCCCGGAGCAATTACAAATCACATAAACTGGACATATCGCCATGCCGAAAAAAGAGAACATACAGAAAATGTTCGACCGCATAGCAGGAGACTATGACAAGCTGAACCACATCATGTCCCTTGACATAGACAAGAGCTGGAGGAAAAAGGCCGTACGGGAAACGGCCGATACGGACAAGCCTCTGGAAATGCTTGATGTCGCCTGCGGGACAGGCGACTTCGCCATAGCGCTGGCACGCGCAGCCGCACCCGGCAGCCGCATCACCGGCCTGGACATATCGGAGGGTATGATGAAAATCGGGAGGGAGAAAGTGAAAGCGGAAGGGCTTTCCGGCAGCATCCGCATGGAGCAGGGCGACTGCGAGCATCTCCGCTTCAGCGACGGCAGCTTCGACAGGGTGTCCGCGGCGTTCGGCGTACGCAACTTCGAGCACCTCGGCACAGGGCTCCAGGAAATGCTGCGCGTCCTGAAGCCCGGAGGGAAAGCGGTGATACTGGAGCTCTCAGTCCCCGGGAACCCCGTGCTGCGCTTCCTCTACAAGCTCTACTTCCTGCACATCCTGCCGGCAATAGGAGGGAAAATCTCCGGAGACAAAGGCGCATACAGATACCTGCCGGCCTCAGTCCTCAGGTTCCCGAAACCGAAGGATTTCATGAAAATGATGACAGACTGCGGATTTGCCGGCGTAAGGACACGTTCTTTCACATTCGGCATCTGCAGGATGTACTCGGGCACCAGGCCCGGAAAGTGAATCCCTCCCCGTCACGCTACAGCAGATAGACGACGAAGCCGAAGCCGGCAAGAAAAGCGAACAGGAAGGAGGAGAACACAAGCAGCGGAAGCTGCGCATCCAGGGCTTTCCCGGAATGCCTCCACACACCGGCCAGATGAACGGCAAACAACGGCAGGGACAGCACGTACAGATAATGCCACAGGTCAAAGACCCTGAGCATCGCATACGCAGTCATGAATATCCATCCGCCCGCAATGAGCGCCGTATGGTATATCTTCGCATTCTTCTCCCCTATCCTCACAGGGATGGTCCTGCGAGTGAGGGCATCGCTTTCCATGTCCCTTATATTATTTACGTTGAGCACACCGGCGCTGAGGCATCCCATAGCCGCAGCAGGCAGGACTAGAATCCATGTCCTGATCTCATGGGCGGCGACAAAATAAGACCCCAGCACAGCCACTATGCCGAAAAAAATGAACACATACAGGTCACCAAGGCCGCGGTAGCCGTAAGGGTTGCGCCCCAGAGTGTATTTCATGGCTCCGGAAATGGCGGCTATCCCGAGAAGGGCGACAATCAGGGCGCCGAGGCTGAAGAAAGTCCCGAAAGAGAACCATATCATACCCAGTCCTCCGCATATGCACAGAAGGACATAAACCCATATCATCACCTTGAAATCCCTCTCCTTCAGACTGCCGGACGAAAGAGTGTAGGCAGGTCCGTTCCTGTCCTCAAGCCTGTCGGTACCGCTGAGGAAATCCCCGAGTTCGTTGGACACATTGGACAGTATCTGAAGGAATACAGTCGTGGCCAATGTAAAAAAAGCCACCCACGGACGCAGGACATAATCAGACGCGGCGAGCATCAGACCGAGAGATACCCCGGCCAGAGAAAGCGGCAGGGTACGCAGGCGCATCGCCGTGACACAAGCTTTCAACTTTTTCATAAAACACGCATTTAAACAACCTACAACAGCTAAAACAACAACTAAAACAACAAATCATACAACCACACAAACGGCCCGGTTCACGATCTTTGCCTCCGGTTAAGAATCTTATTCGTCTCTTTCTACGGAGAGCGAAATCCGTAGAGATCCTCAAATCCTGAGGATTTGAAAATGGAGTACCCGTGACGGGTACTCCATTTTATTTTTTCACTTCCTCACAGGGAAAATCACCTTGAAGTTCAAAGAGAGGAAATGCAGGACAGCATGGAAAGGGCCATAAGCCCTGAAGTCATACCTGAACTGCTCCTTGAACGGCCTGCCCTTCGGGCCCATTATGGCCCTGTACCTGTCACGGATGGAGACATCAGGGTTACGCCATTGGGGGACAACGGGGTTGCGGTCGCACTCTGCCAGTACGCCTGGAGCGACGACAGCCGTCACGCCGGCCCTGGAGGCCCTCACACCGTAGTCATAGTCACCGAAACTGTGCGTATAATATCTGTCAAGAGTACCGAGTTTCCTGAACACATAGTCAGGGACAAGGACAAGGTTGCCGTTGAACATGTCGCAAGCGACAGGGATTACAGGATCCGGCTGTATTATACGGCCATAACGGGTCCGCCCGCCATAAGAAAGCACACCGTGGGCATCCTCCGCCGTCCCTGCCACTATGGCCCTGTGTCCCAGATATGCGGAATTCTCCAGAAGGCATGCGACAGCTCCGGGCCTTATCATAGTGTCATCATTGAGCCAGAGATAGAAGTCCGGGGACGACTTCGCAGCCTCGTCCCATGCGGCGCACATGCCCCTGTTCCAGAAGAGATTCCCGTCGCCGTGGATAATATGCACGTCCGGGAACATCTCCAGGACAGCATCGGCAGTGCCGTCCGTACACCCGTCCTCCGTAAGATAGACCGAAAAGCGGTACTTCCCGCTGCGTGTGATGGAATCCATCTGCTCATAGCACAGTGACAGGCAGCGCAATGTCTTTTCCTTGCGGTTGTACACCGACATCAGTACCGCTATCTCTTTTACATCCATATACAAACCTATTGTCAATCAAGCTTCAGGACTGCCATGAACGCACTCTGCGGCACCTCCACAGTACCTATCTGGCGCATTCTCTTCTTACCCTGCTTCTGCTTTTCGAGCAACTTGCGCTTACGGGTGATGTCACCGCCGTAGCACTTGGCCGTCACGTCCTTGCGTACAGCCTTGACCGTCTCCCTGGCGATTATTTTCGCGCCTATGGCCGCCTGGATAGCTATGTCGAACTGCTGCCGCGGGATAAGCTCCTTCAGTTTCTCGCAGATTTTCCTGCCGAAATCATACGCATGGTCCTGGTGTATCAGGCTGGAGAGGGCGTCGGCCGGCTCTCCGTTCAGGAGGATATCCAGCTTCACCAGCTTCGCCGGACGGAAACCGATGATATGATAGTCGAATGAGGCGTATCCCTTCGAGATGGACTTGAGCTTGTCGTAAAAGTCGAACACTATCTCCGACAGAGGCATCTCGTATGTGAGTTCAAGCCTGTCCGATGTGATGTAATGCTGGTTCACCAGGGTACCGCGCTTGTCCAGACAGAGCTTCATGATAGGGCCGTAGAACTCGGCCTTGGAGATGACCTGGGCCCTGATGTAGGGCTCCTCGATACGGTCTATGAGCGTAGGGGCAGGAAGCCCTGAAGGGTTGTGGACATCCACTACCGCCCCCTGCGTGGTATATACCTTATAAGATACGTTCGGCACAGTGGTGATGACGTCCATGCCGAACTCCCTGAAAAGCCTCTCCTGCACAATCTCCAGGTGCAGCAGCCCGAGGAATCCGCATCTGAAGCCGAATCCCAGGGCGAGTGAGGACTCCGGCTCGAAGACCAGGGAGGCGTCATTCAGCTGGAGTTTCTCTATGGACGAGCGCAGCTCCTCATACTGGTCCGTCTCCACAGGATACACACCGGCGAAAAGCATCGGCTTGACTTCCTCGAATCCGGCTATGGCCTCGCTGCACGGCCTGTCCACATGCGTGATGGTATCTCCCACCTTCACCTCGGAAGCCGTCTTGATGCCGGAGATGATATATCCCACACTTCCGCACGGGATCTCCCCTCTCGGGTCGAGCTTCATCTTGAGCACGCCTATCTCGTCGGCCTCGTATTCCTTGCCGGTGTTGAAGAACTTGACCTTGTCTCCGGTGCGGATAGAGCCGTTCTCCACCTTGAAATAAGCGATTATACCTCTGAATGAATTGAATACTGAGTCGAATATCAGCGCCTGGAGCGGGGCTTCAGGGTCTCCTGACGGAGCCGGGATCCTCTCCACTATGGCATCAAGGATGGCCGGCACTCCCTCGCCTGTCTTTCCCGAGGCGCAGAGAACATCCTCCGGCCTGCAGCCCAGCAGGTCCACCACCTGGTCGGTGACCACGTCCACCATGGCGGAATCCATGTCTATCTTGTTGAGCACCGGGATAATCTCCAGGTCATGCTCTATCGCCAGGTAGAGGTTTGAAATGGTCTGTGCCTGGATACCCTGTGTGGCGTCCACCACCAGAAGGGCCCCTTCACATGAGGCAATGGCCCTGGACACCTCGTATGAAAAATCCACATGGCCCGGAGTGTCTATCAGATTCAGAGTATAGTCCTCCCCCCGGTATTTGTAGTCCATCTGGATGGCATGGCTCTTTATAGTGATGCCCTTCTCCTTCTCCAGATCCATCGAGTCGAGCACCTGGGCCTCCATGTCCCTGCTGCTGAGGGTATGCGTCAGCTCTATCATCCTGTCCGCCAGGGTGCTCTTTCCGTGGTCGATATGCGCTATTATGCAAAAATTCCTGGTATATTTCATTTCTCAATCCTTATATCCCGGCAAAGATACGCAGAAAAAAAGACAAAACACCCTATCTGTCAGAAACATTGCGCCGAATCAAACAGCAGGCGCCGTCACTCCCTGCCCCAAGAAACACCGGTATGTATCCGTTGTCCGGTTTTTCCTG
Source organism: Candidatus Cryptobacteroides faecavium (assembly GCA_017694995.1). Lineage (GTDB taxonomy): Bacteria > Bacteroidota > Bacteroidia > Bacteroidales > UBA932 > Cryptobacteroides > Cryptobacteroides faecavium. The sequence goes on from JADIMB010000042.1 coordinate 37,040, forward strand.
TCTCCGGCCACCACAGTGATCTCGTTCTCCCCGGGCCTGAGCATCACATCCTTCCACACGGCCGTGCGCAAGGAGTCCGCCTTCACTTTACCGCAGCTCACCCCGTTCACAAACAGCTCCGCCTCAGGGAAATTGGTGAATGCCATGAATGTCTGCACCTTGCGGGTCCTTTCCGTACAGCGTCTCCCGGCGAGGTAAAGCACCGGGATGTCGTCTCTCCAGTTGGCCTGGTAGAAATAGAAAGCGTCCTTGCGCACCTTGCGGTCGAAGGTGACAAGCCCCTTGTCGTTTATCCCCGGACGGTCACCCTCATGCCTGTGCGCCGCGCCGAAATCGAACATGTTCCATATGAAGCTGCCCCATACGAAAGGACGTGAAGAAAGCTCCCTCCAGTTGTCTATGTGGTACTGCGTCTGCCAGTTCTCCGGGTGCCACCAGCTGACAGGCTCTGACTTGACCACAGTGTCCTGCTGGTGGTATATGCTCGCCCCGGCCCCGTACTCGCTTATGGCGATGCACAGTTCCGGATGCTCTTCATGTGTGCGGTCCAGCCATTTGCCCAAGTCCGCAGGAGTGCCGCCATACCAGCCGTCATAACGGTTCCAGGCAATGGCATCCGTCACGAAGTTGAGCTCCCCGTCGATATTTGAAGCCGAAGTGGTGAGCCTTGTGGGATCCTCCTCATGTGCGATGGCATCCAGTTCCTCTATATACGGCACAGGACTGTCTCCGCGCATGGAAAGCTCGTTGAAGATGCCCCACAGACAGATGGAAGGGTGGTTGTAATGCTGGCGGATCATCTCACGGAGCTGTTCCTTCCCGTTCTCCCTGAACGCCTCTATGTCCACAAAACCCTCGTCGGAATACCCTCCTGGCCCGATAAAAGGTATCTCTGCCCAGACGATGAACCCGTAACGGTCCATCAGGTCATAGAAATACTCTGCCTGCGGATAATGGGCCAGGCGGACAGCATTGGCACCCATCTCGGCGATGATCGCGGCATCCTCGTCGTGGTGCATCCGGTGCAGGGCGTTGCCTATCTCCGCCCGGTCCTGGTGGCGGCAGACACCCCGCAGCTGGAGATGCTTACCGTTCAGGAAGAAACCCTTGTCCGGATCTATGTGGAAGAACCTCAGGCCGAGAGGCTGCTCCACCATGTCCGTCTCTCTCCCGTCACAGAGCACGGAAATCCGGGTCCTGTAAAGGAAAGGGTCCTCCGTGCCGTTCCACAGATGCGGGTCCTGCAGACTGAAGCCGATTTCGTGCAGACTGTCTTCCTCTCCAGGGACAGAGACGTTCTTCTCCACTGAAAGGACCTTCTTCTCCCCGTCGAGAAGCTCCACCCTGAGGACAGCGTCACGGTCGGAAGAAAGAGAACTGGAAAGTCTCACCAGCGCCTTCACTGAAGCAGACTCATGGCTGACACTTTCCTGCACCAGCCTCACCCCGCTGGAGCCGTAATCCGTCAAGGAGATGCATACCGGATCAGTAACTATCAGGGCCACATTCCTGTAGATTCCTCCATAAAAATTGAAGTCCCCGACCAGAGGCATGATCTCCAGATTCTCGGCATTGCTCACCCTTACCAGAAGGGTGTTCTCCTCCCCGTATCTAAGGCAGCCGGTGAGGTCGATGGCAAATGCGCCGTATCCCCCCTTGTGCCGGCCTGAGTGGCATCCGTTCACAAACACGTCCGCCACATTGTTCACCCCCTCGAAACGGATGAACACCCTCTTGCCCGTCCAGTCGTCAGGAACCGTGAAAGTCTTCTGGTAATTCCCTATCCCCCTCTTGTAGTCAGGCTTCCCCGACAGGGCATCTCCGGCGTTCCATGTGTGAGGAAGGTCCACCCTGTCATAGACACCCTTCTCCACACTGTGGGAGAATCTGAACTGCCAGTCCTCGTCCAAGGAAACGACCTGGCGCTGGGCTGATAGGGCCTGCGACCCGAGAACAGCCACGACCAAAGCGGCAAAAAGTCTGATCTTCATAATCTTCTACAATTTCTTCTTTATCCTGTCAATGAATCTTGCAAATGCATCCATCTCTTTCACGAACTGCCCGGACTCCGAGATGTTCCTGTTCTCCTGCGGGTCGTCCTGATGGTCAAACAGCATGCGGGAGACCATGCTCCCGTCTCCCCTCCTCCACTCGGCATAACTGAAGCGAGGGTCCACGACATTGTCCCCGCCTCCCCACTGGATGTACACCTCGTCTTTCGTTTTCGCGGACAGGTCTTCCAGTACCGGGACAAAACTCTTCCCGTCGAGCTGTCCTTTCGGTTCAGGAAGCCCGCACAGTTCGCACAGTGTCGGGTACAGGTCCACGAACTCCACCATTGACCATGTGCTGCCTTTCTCCATCCCCGGTGCGCGGACAATCAGAGGGACATGGGTGGCCTCGTCCATGAGGTTGTGCTTCCCCAGGAAGCCGTGCTCGCCGAGGTGCCATCCGTGGTCACCGAGCAGGACCACCACCGTATTGTCCGAAAGGCCGAGGGAATCGAGCGCATCGAGCACCTTCCCTATCTGGGCGTCCACATAGCTCATGCAGGCATAGTAGCCGTGCTTTGCCTCCTTTATGAAATAAATGTCGTCAGGCTCTGTAGTACCGGCGTAGGCGTAAATCTCCGTGGAGTTCTGCACCTGCGGTGGCAGGCCCTCGGGGCGGTACATGTTGTCCGCCACCGGTATCTTCTCCCGGTCATACATGTCCCAGTACCGGCTCGGGGCGTTGAAAGGCAGATGCGGTTTCCAGAACCCGCATGCGAGGAAAAACGGCTTGTCCATGTCCTTCAGCCTCGCGAGGTCGGATATGGCCTTCTCGGCCAGTTTCCCGTCATCATAAGCGTTGTCAGGAACATCGGCACGTTCACAGAAAGGTCCTCTCCCGTTCCTGGGGTTGATGGAGCGGGAGGACGACTCGTTCATCCAGAGTTCCCACCTGTTGTATTCGGCCCAATACACATCGTATCCGTCCGGATGCGTACGGAAAGGAGGCTCGCTCCACGTGTCCGCATGGTCCTCTATATGATGGAACACCTTCCCGTCGGAGACCGTATGGTACCCGTGTGAAGTGAACCACTCTGAAACAGGCACGGCCTCAGGGCAGTCCACGCTCGCCTTGGCCGAAAAATCCGTGAACCTGTCAGGATATGACGGATACATCCCCGTCAGGAGGCTCGCACGGGAGGCCCCGCTCACGGGTACATTGCAGTATGCGTTCCTGAAGACGACACCCTCCGAAGCCAGACGGTCTATGTTCGGGGTCTTTATTTCCTTCACCCCGTAGCACCCCAGTTCAGGGCGCATGTCGTCAGCCATGATGAAAAGCACATTGAGCCTTCCTTCCGGAGCGGCGGCATATGCCGTCGTGCAGGCCGCGGCGGCCATCCCGGCCACCAGGAATTGCCTGTTGAATCCCTTTCCTTTCATTGTCGATATCTGTGTTTACAACCTGTAAATATAACCAATTCTTATAAAAACTTCTGGTTTCCGTCATCCCGGATACCATAAGTTGACCGGGAACTTATCTTTTCCGGGCAGTATCATTTTTTGAATTTGAACAATGTCAGCACTGGATTGTCGTCCTGGCCCACCCCGAGCCTGTCCAGAAATGCCGCGGCATCAGGTGACCGGCTCTCGCCCGGAATCCAGACGACAATGAAAACATCCCCTACCACAGTCATACTGTACGGATCCATGACAGGAGAACCCTCTATGCTGTCCATAATGATCTTGTCAGCGAGCTGGCCTTCCTCCCCGTCCAGGAAATAAAACAACGGCTTTCCCCCGTCCGAAAATGTTATCATGCTCCTGTCTCCTTCATGATAGGAAAGTCTGAAAGACATGTATCCCGGGCGGCGCTCCTGCATGAACCGCTCCTGCTCCTCGTATGTCCCTGTCCTTATGCTTTCAGGAATGCCTTTATTCCCGGGATCGACGGTCATGACCGGCTTCGCCTCCAGGTTTTCTATCTGATAGAAAGTGTTGTCCCAGGCCTGGGAGTAGAATATCTGGCCTGCTCCGTTTCTCGAGAATCCACGGACATTGAAATAACGGTACTCTTCTTCAGGTCTCACCACATCAAACAGAGGTTTCAGCGTCCCTGTCTCCGGATCGAACGCTATAACACCGCTGTTGGTTCTTTTCCCATCTACCTCGTTAGAGAAATGCCCGGTATCCAGATAATATATCCCTCCTGACTTATTGACATTTCTGGTATGGACCGGCAATGTTATTTCCGAAACGAAATCCAGACTCTGCAAGTCATATATGAAAATCCTGCCTGTACCTGTGTCAAGAATCTCCAATGTCTTCTCCTTCTGGTCAATATAGAAATCACTTATGTCTATATATTCCCCAGGGCCGCGCCCCTGTTTCTTGAAACTTGCGACATGGCTCCCGTCTTTCCGGTCAAAGATGTATATACCACGGTACATGATATCCATGACATAGATACGGTCCTCGGTCAGTCTCACTATACCGATACCGCCGATCATGCAGTCCTCCGATGTCTCCAGCCTCACGGTCTCCACGCCCGATGTGAAACTGGAGATCAGGACCTGTCCCGGTACGGCCTTGCTCACATCCACGATTTCAGCCTCGGAAACCGGTGTCTGTCTGCATGAAAACAGTCCTGCCGCCGCAACCAGCGGCAGGACAATATTCAAAATCCTGTTATACATATTTTCTGCATTGACATTTTTCAGGTGACCTATTCAGCGGTATCGCCTCCCGTGGAAGTCCAGCCCGGATTCTGCGTGAGGGCATCGTTCAGAGCCAGATTGTCCAGAGGGAGAGGATACAGATAGTAGTGGTCGTCAGGCCAGCCTGCAGGCTTGCCGAAAAACGCGCCGTAGCCGTACCTTTCAGTCGAAGGAAGATCGTTACCGTCGATATCCTGCAGCTTGATAGTCGTTGAATTTCCATAATCCGCCCTGTCTATCCACGCTCCCTGAGGGCGTTTGTTCAGGACGAGGTCCGCGATTTTCCAGCGGCGTATATCCCTGAAAGCGAATCCTTCACCCACGAACTCCACGCGGCGCTCCCTGCGGATCTCCCACAGCACAGGATCTCCAGCCCTGTCGTAATAGCCGCCCGCGTCAAGCGCCGGGTCCCAGCCCCGTCCTGCAGCCTTGATCTCGGCCACATTCATCGGAGCCACATTGCAGCTCGGACGCACCCTCATCAGATTGACAGTCTGGTCTGCGACAGTCTGGTCGAACTCACCGAGTTCACATTTCGCCTCCGCGTAATTCAGCAGGACTTCCTCGTACCTGAAAACCGGTGCGTCGGTGGTATTGTCACTGTTGGCGGTAAGGGCCGGTGTGGTGGTATTGTAGTATTTCCACATGAAATAGCCCATGTTGCTCTTTCCCCATGCCGTATTACGCCCGTCGGCGGTATTCAGGAGGTTCGGCTGACGATGGCAGACAAAACCTTTGAAGTTGGTGTGCGGAAGCTGCTTGGTGCCTGTCCACGAAGCGTTCGCGGGATCGTTCATGATGTCTATATACTCGTTGTCACGAGGGTCGTCCGTGAAAACAGGGTCGGTTACGCTTCCTCCGGTGGTCGCAGTATTGTACGGAGGGCAAATCGTCAGGTATAGACGGCGGTCACGGTTGCGGAACCTGTCGTATTCCCTGTATTTGTCCTTTCCGGTATCGTCAGGGGTGTCCCCGAACACGGCGCTTGTGGAAATAGGTCTTCCGTCAGAGCAGAGATAGCTGTCCACCAGATCCTTGGTTCCCTCGAAGGTCAGCTCGCCGGTCCTTATCCTCCTGGTATAGTTGTGGCCCAGCTCGCCGGCCGTGTACTGGCGGAACAGGATGATACTGGCCGCTCCGGTAAGGTCTTCGGAATTGAACAGCGCGTCATAGCTCGGATTGACGGAATATTTTCCGGTGTTGATCACCGCCCAGGCAGCATCTGCGGCCTCACGCAGATATGTGTCGGCATCCTGCAGCCCGTGGTACTTCCTCCATGTGCCCTCGAAAAGGGCGAAGCGGGAAAGGAACGTGTTCACGACATCCCTGTTCACTGTATTGGTACCGTTACCGGTCTCCCTTATGTCGGCTGCAGCCTGTTTCAGGTCACGGAGGATGTTCGCTGCCACCTCGTCACGGGGATTTCTCGGAAAATAGAGTTCCTCTGAATCGGTAGCGAGCACATGCTCGATCCAAGGGACGTCTCCGAATTTCTGGAGCAGCTGGAAATACCTGTGGCTGCGGAAGAAAAGTCCGACCGCACGCCAGTGCTTCTTGTCAACGTCGCTCATCTGTGCAGCATCTATATGGTCCAGCATCAGGTTGCACTTGCGGATGAAACTGAAATCCCAGTCACCTTCGCTGGCCGGCACCTTGTATCTGTTCATTGCCCATGCGGACTCGCTTCCGGCAGTATTGCCGGTCAGGTTGCCGCCGTCCTTGTCCGCGCCCAGCGTATCGTCATTGTATCCGCCGAATATCGAATAAAGCCCCCAGGCATAAGTCTCAAAATTCTCTGCCGTCACAAAGGCAGTCACCTCTGTCTGCGTATCTCTCGGATAGACTTCAAGGAAGTCATCGTTGCAGGAAATCAGTCCGAGAGACAGGGCCATGCAGGATATATACATTATTTTCTTTTTCATGATCATGTGTTTTTCAGATGTGTAAATGTCACATTTACAGAGTTATCTGCACTCCGAACGAGAATTTCCTCATGAACGGATAAGTCCACCCTCTCGCCGTGTTGCCGGCCTCGGGATGAAGACCGTTCTCCAGATGGTCAAAACTGTAGAGGTCCTCGCCGCTGAAGAATACCGACAGCCTCTCCACATAGAACTTGCGGGTAAGCTCCCGAGGGAAGGTGTATGACAGAGTTATGTTCTTGATGTTCAGATAGGCGCCGTTGAGTTTGTATTTAGTCTGTTTCATACGGTTGGCCTTCGTGTTCCCTGTGGCCTTCTCATATACTCTCGGGAAATACGCATCGGTCCTTTCCGGAGTCCAGTAGTCAAGCTGGGACTTGAAGATGGTGGCATCCGCATCTGCGAAAGGCCAGAACAGGTTGCTGTCATTCCACATGTCCCTCTGTCCGACACCCTGGAGGATGAAGGAGAAACTGATGCCTTTCCAGCTCAGGCCACCTGTGATACCGTACTGGTAATGGCGTGAGCGGTCACCTATGATCTTCTGGTCTCCGGGGTTGCCGAGAGTGTTGTCTCCGCTGTTTATAAGTCCGTCATTGTTGAAATCCTTGTAAAGGACATCGCCCGGATTAGGCGTATATCCCTCCACTACAGGTATTCCCGGAAGGAGGTTCCCGTCAGCGTCGAAATCGGCTTCAGTGTAGTACCTGTCTGTGACATACCCCCACTGCTCGTTGATATTCTGGCCCACATAGTATTCGCTCAGGAGACCGATCTCGTTGTTGATCTTGGTGATGTAGGTATTCCTGTCCGAGAGGGTGAAGCCGATGTTGTAGTTCACCTCCCCTATGTGGTCTCTCCAGTTCACCTGGAGTCCCCATCCTTTTGTCCTGAGGTTGGCCACGTTCTCCAGAGGGGCGGCGGCGCCAAGTACCGCAGGCAGCTCGACACCTTCGGCAAGCATGCCCTTGGTATCACGCTGATACCAGTCGAATATGGCGCTGAACCTGTTGTCGAACATGTTCAGGTCCACTCCGAAGTTGAGAGTCTGGACCCGTTCCCAGGTAAAGTCCGCGCTCACAAGTGCAGGAGCACCTACAGTATATGTAGGCTTGTCTCCGGCTATCCACCCGGACTTGCCGGCAGCCATCTCGGGGATATATGCATACGCCTCTATGTTCTGGTTGCCGATATTTCCCCATGATGCCCTGAGTGTCAGGTTGTCCAGCACAGGGTCACTCCATTTCATGAAGTTCTCGCGTGAAAGGCGCCATCCTGCGGAGAAGGAAGGGAAGAAGCCGAAACGGGAATTCTTCGGGAACTTGGACGAGCCGTCGTACCTTCCGCTTGCCGTGAGCATGTATTTCTCATCGTATGTATAGTTCAGACGGTAGAATCCGCTCCTGATGGAGTATTCGGAAAAACTGTCTGCAGCATGGTCTTCGCCGACTCCGCCGGATATGGAAGGAAGGTCCTGGTTGATCATGTTCGCCTTGTCCATAGAACGGGTGGATGACCAGTACCTTTCCTGAGAGAAACCCACCATAGCCTTGAAATAGTGCTTCTTCACCTCCAGGGTGTAGTCGCCGTATATGTTGAGGTTGTTCCTGGTGTTTCTTGTGTTGGAATAGGTATATTTCGAGTTCTCGGGAGTCGTGGACGCCTCGAGCGCATAATCCTGTCCTCTGGCGAACTCAAATACCGGGTTGAACGACTCGGCCTCTTTGGCGCTGATGTCGTAAGTGTATTCACCGACAATGTTGAAATTCTTGAACGGCTTGATAGTGACACGTCCGGTTACGCGGGTATTTTCTGTCGTATTGGTCGAAGGATAAGACAACTGTGCGAAATTATAAGGGGTGTTGTACGGATAGGATTCCCCGTCCAGGTCCATATAGCCGGTAGGATGGTAACTCGGGAACCAGATGGCTGTGTTGAAGATCCTGGTGTCCCCGAGAGTTGACTGGTCCGCCTTGGCGAATTTGATATCCAGTTCCGGCACCAGCCACTTCAAGGCATCGGAACGGATGTATGACGAGACATTGTACCTGTCATACGAATCCTTGTCCGTCACCACTACGCCGTTCTCGTTCAGGTATCCGAAGCCTATACGGTAGGACACCTTGTCCGAGCCTCCCTGTGCCGAGATATTGTGCGTCTGCTGGAATCCGAACTTGTCCATCATCCCGCGGATCAGGTCGGTCTCGCGCAAATCATATCTCCTTCCGGTATCGTCCGTAGCATATCCGTCAGGATAGAGCGACGGGTTGGTCCTGTACTCATTCAGGTAATTCAGCCATGTGTCGATATTCTGGCCATAATTCGGATGGTTCGTCCATCCCAGGTCCTTATATGCCATTACTGTCTCCAGAGGGGAAGCCTTCTGCGGAAGATCCCACGGTGTGGAGAAAGAGAAGTTGTTGGAATAGTTCACGGTGAATCTGCCCTGTGATCCTTTCTTGGTGGTAATGAGGATTACGCCGAATGCAGCCCTGGCACCGTAGATGGCTGCGGAAGACGCGTCCTTCAGGACCGTCACGCTTTCCACATCCTCCGGATTGAGAAGGCTCATGTCAGCCGGTACGTTGTCCACCAGGATAAGCGGTGAACTGTCACCGTTGATAGTACCAGTGGCGCCGCGCACCGAGATGGTGTAGCCGTCACCCGGAGTTCCGGAAGATCTGGTGATCTGCAGGTCGGGGATCTGCCCCATGAGGGCGTCCTGCACGCTTGTCACAGGGCGCGACCCGAGGATGTCATCCATCTTCACTGAAGACACGGCACCGGTAAGGTCCGCCTTGCGCTGGGTACCGTAGCCGACAACCACGACTTCATCAAGAAGCTCCTTGTCCTCCTCGAGAGTGATGTCGAGAGGATTTCCGTCCCACGTCACCTCCACAGTCTTGTAGCCGATGGACTGGATGAGAATGATGTCGCCGGTTTCCACGCCTGAGAGGCTGAATTTTCCGTCCAGATCAGTAGAGACGCCGTTGACAGTCCCCTTGACAGAGACCGCCACTCCGGCGAGAGGAGCTCCGGAAATGTCCTTCACGACTCCCGGACAAACGCTTGACTGCTCTGCCATGGAGGCAGCTGAAGATGAGGTTACCCCCCCCTGTGCAGTTAAAGACAAAGCAGGTAGCAGAGCCAACAAGGCCATGATCCTGCCGATTCCGATTTTTTTAAAGAGCATAGTTATTAAATTAGGTGGTTAATATGTGCAAAACCGGCAAATTAAAAGAGATCCCTCAAACCTCTGTGTACGTACACACCCCAAAGATAGGTAAATTTCCGTAGAATCCTCAGGTTTATGGAAAAAATCAGCAAATTCCCTTAAACAGCTGGAAACTGAAGCAATTTCAGTTTCAATTTCAAGGGAATATACGATTGTTTCATCAAAAATATATTATTTTTGTGCCGCAATCAATTCCAATATTATAATAATGGTCTCTATCGATGAACTGAAAAGAATCTCCTCGCAGGTAAGAAGGGACATCATCAGGATGGTGACTGGAGCGAAATCCGGACATCCAGGTGGATCCATGAGCAGCACAGACTTCCTGACTGCCCTGTATTTCGGAGGAGTGATGAAGCATGACCCTGCCACCTGGACCCGGAGCGGGAAAGGCCAGGATGTATTTATTCTCTCAGCAGGCCACCTTTCGCCTGTATACTACTCTCTGCTTGCCAGATCCGGATATTTCCCGGTGGAAGAGCTCGGGACATTCAGGAAATTCGGGACCAGACTCCAGGGGCATCCTTCGATAGACACGGGACTTCCGGGGATATACCAGCCTTCCGGCTCGCTCGGACAGGGGCTTTCGGCAGCTGCCGGGGTCGCACTGGCCAAGAGGCTTGACAACGACGGGAACCTCACCTACGTGCTTCTTGGAGACGGAGAGTGCGAAGAAGGACAGATCTGGGAAGCCGCAATGTTCTGCGCCCACCAGAAACTGGACAACCTCATCGCCATCACGGACTGGAACATGCAGCAGATCGACGGCAATGTCGACACTGTGGCTGGACTTGGGGACCTTGAAGCGAAATGGAAGGCATTCGGATGGGAGGTGCTCTCATGCGACGGCCATGACTTCAGGAGCATCCTTGACACATTTGCCGGGGCGAAATCCATGACAGGAAAAGGGAAACCGGTCATGATCCTGATGCACAGCGTGATGGGACAGGGCGTCGACTTCATGGAAGGCACCAATGAATGGCACGGCAAGGCACCTTCTGCAGAGCTCGCCGAAAAAGCGCTGTCGCAGCTTGAAGAGACCCTCGGGGACTATTGATTCCACAATCCAAAAGAGACATCGACATGAAAAGATATACAGACACAGGCAAGAAAGACACCCGCAGCGGCTTCGGGGAAGGGCTGTATGAGGCTGCCATGAAGAACCCTGACATAATCGCCATGGCAGCGGACCTGGCCAGCTCCGTAAAGATGGACAAGTTCTTCAAGGCTTTCCCGGACAGGTTCTTCCAGTGCGGCATAGCAGAGGCCAACATGATCGGGGTGGCTGCAGGTATGGCAGTCACAGGCAAGACAGTGTTCGCAGGCTCGTTTGCAGAGTTCGTGACAGGACGTGTCTACGACCAGATACGGCAGGAAGTGGCATACGGGCAGACCAATGTCAAGATAGCCGCCTCCCACGCAGGCATCACACTTGGAGAGGACGGCGCCACCCACCAGACCATGGAGGACATCACCCTGATGCGCGCCCTCCCGGGTATGGTGGTCATCAACCCGTGCGACTTCAACCAGACCAAGGCGGCCACCATCGCAGCGGCTGAATACACAGGGCCGGTATATCTGAGGTTCGGGCGCCCGGCCGTGCCAAACTTCACAGACCCCGACCGTAAGTTCGAGATAGGCAAGGCCATCGTCATGAACGAAGGCTCGGATGTCACTGTCATCGCCACCGGGCATCTGGTATGGGAAGCGGTGAAGGCGGCGGAGATACTCGAGGCGGAAGGCATTTCGGCAGAGGTGATCGACATCGCCACCATCAAGCCTATAGACAGGGACGCAATAGTGGCTTCGGCCTCCAAGACACGTGCGGTGGTATGCGCGGAAGAGCACAACATGGCAGGAGGACTGGGTGAACTCATAGCAGGCGTGCTTGCCGAAGACTGCCCTACCCGCATGGAGTTCATCAACGGGAAGGACCGTTTCGGGCAGAGCGGCACCCCTTCAGAGCTGATGGCGGCATACGGACTTGACGCACAGCATATCGCCGAGGCTGCCAGAAGAGCCATAAGCAAAAAATAGAGTCTGTCTGCAATGACTGGCGGAGAGATAATGCGGCTATACCGCAGCGGTGCGGAAGAGAAGGCGTTCAGAATCATCGTAAGCACATATAAAGAACGGCTCTACTGGCACATCCGCCGGTTCACATGCTCGCATGAGGACACAGACGATCTCCTGCAGGACACATTCGCGAAGATATGGGCTGCGCTTCCTTCCTTCAGGGAGGATGCGCAGTTTTTCACATGGATATACCGCATAGCCACCAACGAGGCGCTCAACTACTTGAGAAAGAAAAAATTCCGGGCAATGGTATCTTTCGAGGACATCCGCAGCGAAATGGAGAAAAGGATAGACTCCGACCCTTATTTCAACGGGGACGCAATCCAGAAGCAGCTGCACAAGGCCATACTGAAACTGCCCGCGAAACAGAGACTTGTATTCACCCTGCGGTATTTTGACGAAATGAAATACGAAGACATATCCCGCATTGCAGGAAGCTCCCCCGGCTCACTCAAGGCTTCCTACCACCATGCTTACAACAAAATCAGGGAGGAACTTGAAAAAATTTTTTAACCTTTAGACCTGAGTAGTGTCTAATCAAGAAGTTGTTACTGAAGATTATGGACATCCTGGATTCAAATAAGCACCTTAAGGACATTCCGTTCGGGATTCCAGACGGATATTTTGACAATCTTGAAGAGAATGTCATGTCCCGTGCAGTGTCCGCCCGGACATCCGGACGCAGGGCAGAAATCCGGCATATCGTCATGCGTGTATCAGCCGCCGCTGCCTTAGCTGCAGCCATTGTGCTCGGCTCCATTTCTGTACCGAGGCATATCAGAAGCGAAAAGGACAAGGAACAGATGGAGAATGACAGTTTCTTCTACACAGAGCTGATGCCTGTCTCCGGGACCGCCGATGTGCTGTACGGATCAGACAACAGCTATATAGCCGACACAGACCTTTCCGACGAAGACATAATTGATTATCTCATATATTCAGGGATACCTGTAGAACTGTTAAACGAATCTGACTATGAATAATTTAGGTAAATTCATACTGCTCATTGCCGTGCTGTCCTCCACAGCGGCTTTTTCCGCCGGGGCCCAGGACAGGAAAGACGGGCAGAGCTGGAGAGAAAAGATAATGAGCGAGAAAATAGCCTTCATAACCAACGCGGTAGGGCTAACTCCCGAAGAGGCCCAGACATTCTGGCCGGTATACAACCAGCTCTGGGAGGAAAGGGGCGAGGCGCAGTTCGCCGTGATGAAGGCGTACAAGGCCCTTGCAGAAGCGGTGGACGGGAACAGGACAAAAGAAGTGCCTAGCCTGCTGGACACCTACCTCAGCGCGATAAAGGCGAAGGACAGGCTGGACAATTCCTGCGCTGAAAAATACAGGAAAGTGCTCCCGGACGAAAAGGTGGCGAAACTTTATGTGGCAGAAGAACGTTTCCGCAGGCAGCAGATACACAAGCTGCACCACGGCGGGAAATAAAACCTACAACCCGATATAAAAAGGCGAAGTAAGGTCGGTATACTCTCTGGTATACCGGCCTTCTTCCTGTATGGTGAGGCAGGATTCATCGATGCAGGCAGGCCTTTCCCTGGAAAACTCCGCCACAATCCTTCGAGGCTGGCGGGAAGGTACAGTCCTGATCCTCACTATCCTGAACGGGAAGAGACCGCACATCCTGGCATAACGGCACAGCTCCGTCTCCGTCTCGGCAGGCAGTATTAGAGAACATCTGCCCCAGCGGTCCAGCCTTGCGGAGGAGAATTCCAGTATATCCCTGTATGACATGCTCTCCGAATGCCTGGCTTCCCTGCGGCGAGACTCCGGGGACCTGAGCTCGCTATCGAAATACGGCGGATTCGAAAATACAAGGTCGAACACGCCGTCACATGGCGCAGGATTCCCCTTCAAACTGGCATTCTCATGCCGGGCTGCATAATCCTCAAGGGAAATATGCCGGGCCGTAAGGCTCCCGGCCCAGGGTGAACGCGCGAAATTCAAAGCAGCCTCCGATGCCGAAGGCTCATCTATGTCTATTGCATGAATGCACAGGCCCGGCACATCAGCCAGCCTCTGGGCCGCCATCAATGCCACAGTCCCTGTCCCTGTCCCTATATCAAGCAGGCGCCTGTCCTCCGGCCTGAGGGTCATCAGCGCCCCCAGAAGGACACCGTCAGTGTTGACCTTCATGGCCGACTTTTCGTTGACCACACTGAATTTCTTGAACTTGAACTCTCCCATTTACACTGATGCCTATTCTGCCGTGACGTCCTTTGCCGCAAGGCCGGCAAGCCCGGATTCCTCCCTGCTTATGAACATGCCGTCTTTCATATACAGGGTCCTGTCGCACATCGTCGCCAGGGACGGGTCGTGCGTCACTATGACTATCGTCTGCCCGTATTTGTCCCTGAGTGCAAAGAAAAGCCTGTGGAGCTCCTCCTTGGTCCTGCTGTCCAGATTCCCGGAAGGCTCGTCGGCGAAAAGGACCGAAGGATTGTTTACCAGGGCCCTGGCTATCGCCACCCTCTGCTGCTCGCCGCCGGAGAGCTCGGAAGGCTTGTGGCCCGCGCGCTCTGCAAGCCCCAGGTCTGTGAGCAGGGACATGGCCGCAGCCCTGGACTCTTTCTCAGCGCGTCCCGCTATGAGAGCCGGTATCATGACATTCTCCAGAGACGTGAACTCAGGAAGCAGATGATGGAACTGGAAGACAAAACCGATTTTCCTGTTCCTGAACTCCGCCATCTTCTTCTGGCCCAGGCCCATGACATCGGTCCCGTCAAGCGAAAGTGTGCCCCTGTCCGGAGTGGACAGTGTACCCAGTATCTGCAGCAATGTGGATTTTCCGGCCCCGGAAGCCCCCATTATTGAGATGACTTCTGATTTCTCCACATGGAGATCAATACCTTTCAGGACTTTAAGCTCCCCGAAAGACTTTTCTATTCCCGATGCTTCAATCATTTTTCTGTCCGCTTTTTAAATGCCGCGGCTATACGCCATCCCCGTAAGCCAGGCCCGCCGCAGGCCCAAAGGTAGCATTTTCCGGCGTATGGGCCAAATCCGCAGGAGAATCTGCAAAAATATATTTGGTGTTCTTATTTTTACTATTTTTGGAAAGTCCTATTTGAAGTAAATGGGATTGTCAGTTAAATTTTTCATCTGAATATTAAAATGAAAAATTTTGCATTATTGTGTTCCATTGTATATTGTGGTATATTCTGCCATACACTATACTCTCAAAATATTACTGATTCCGCTATAACTGCAGTAAAAGACATGCAGGTAGATACGGTTGACAATGTAACAGTAAAAATAAAAAGATTAGACAACAATTATATATACGAAGCGGAATAAACGGATACATCATTATAACATTGACAAATGAAGGGAAAGTAATCAAGTATAGCCTTGGCTTTAAATTTAATTCTGATACCGAGCTGCAAATTTTCAGTACCAGAGACTGTATAGAAATTTTCCGGAATCTGAATGATTCTTTATTCAATCCATGGAATGAAGATATAGACAAGGTGTCAGGAACTATAGGGCTTCCGGCTGAAGACAATCCTTAAGCTGTCTAAGTCCTTCATGAACTGCCAGCGGAGATGGAATACGGAATTCCCATCCTTTTGCAGGCAGACTTGGCGAGATTGACAGCCGTAAGCGGTGTGAAACATTAATTGGCTGTTTTTCCCTATATTTGGCCACTTCGTGTCCACATATACCGTTGCGCCTCGGCACAACAAATAAAATTTGTTCTGCACTCGGCTTCTGCGTATATTTGCAGGCGTACGATACAACCATTATGCTGAAGATAAAGAATTTCTATTTCAACGACCTGCACGAGTGCTGCAGCGTGGCATGGGACGAGACCGGGGAATGTGTTATCATCGATCCCGGCTTCTACACGGACACAGAAAGGGACCAGCTGTCCGGCTTCATAAAGGACAAGGGGCTCAAGCCGGTGAAAATCCTGCTGACACATGCGCATTTCGACCATGTGTTCGGGCTCAAGGAATGTGCGCAGATGTACGGGATACCCGTATACATGGACCCGGCCGACAGGGAGACCCTGCAGAGCGCGGACTGGTACTGCAGGAATTTCGGGTTCAGGACCCCGCCCACGGATGTGGAGACGGAGGACATACATGACGGGGACACGGTAAGCTTCGGGAAGACCACATTCGAAGTGCTTTCCACACCGGGCCACACCCCGGGAGGGGTCTGCTACCTCGACCGGACGGACAAGGTGCTTTTCAGCGGTGACACGCTTTTTGCAGGAAGCATAGGGCGCACGGACCATCCGCAGGGGGACTATGACAGACTGATGGAAGGGATATTCGGCAAGCTGGTCCCTCTGGACGGGGACATCACGGTGATACCGGGGCACGGCCCGCACACGACCATCACTGACGAAAGGACCAAGAACCCGTTCCTCCAGCCGTTCAACCTCCCTTATGAGGACGACGGGGACACCGGGGAGGACAAGGAATGAGGTCCCCACACGGGATGACAACTTTATCCATATGGACAACGACAATACAGAATACATAGAAATACGCGGTGCACGGGCCCACAACCTCAAAGGCGTGTCGCTCTCCATCCCGCGCGACAAGTTCGTGGTGATCACAGGACTGAGCGGCAGCGGGAAGTCATCCCTGGCGTTCGACACCATATATGCTGAAGGCCAGAGACGCTATATGGACACGCTGTCGGCATACGCCAAGCAGTTCATGGGCATACTCGAGAAGCCCGAAGTGGAAAGCATCAGCGGGCTCAGCCCGATAATAGCCATCGAGCAGAAGACCACGGGGAACAACCCCCGCTCCACAGTGGGGACAATCACGGAAATATACGATTTCCTCAGGCTCCTCTACGCCAAGGCCTCACGGGCATACTCCCCCGCGACCGGGAAGGAGATGGTCCGCTACACCGACCAGCAGATCGTGGAGCTCATCATACAGAACTACCAGGGACGCAAATGCTACCTGCTGGCCCCGCTGGTCAAAGGCCGCAAAGGACATTACAAGGAGCTCTTCGAGCAGCTGCGCCGGCGAGGATACACCCAGGTGCGCATTGACGGTGAAATCTGTGACCTCTCGGGGGTCACCCAGCTTGACAGATACAAAGCCCACTTCATAGAGCTTGTCATAGACCGGCTCAAGCCTACAGGCGATGACCAGAAGCGCATAAGGGACTCCGTGATGTCCGCGCTCAACTACGGGAAAGGCTCCCTCGCGGTGATGGACCAGCAGTCGGGGGATGTGCACCACTACTCGAAGCATCTGGTATGTCCGGAGACCGGACTGTCGCTCGCAGAGCCGGCGCCGCACTCCTTCTCGTTCAACTCGCCGCAGGGGTATTGCCCGCATTGCAAAGGACTGGGGATGATAGTGGATGTGAACATGGACACCATTGTCCCGGACAGGACAGTATCCATAGCGGAAGGAGGCATTGTCCCCCTGGGCAAAATAAGAGAGACCAGAAAATTCGACATAATACGCTCAATAGCAAGGAAATACAATTTTTCATTATACGACCCGATCAATGAGATTCCGGAAGAAGTGATATCCCTGATTGTATTCGGGTCCGACGAGCTTTTCCGTGTGGGGGAAGGGGCCTCGTCCGAAATGGTGGCTTTCCCGGGAATCGTGGAGGACATCCCGGACAAGGTGGTCTGCCCGGTGTGCCACGGCACCCGTCTAAACCAGGAGACAAATTATTTCAAGATAGACGGGAAGACCATTTCCGAGGTGTCCGCAATGGAGATTTCGGCCCTGAAGCTCTGGCTGGACACTCTGGAGCCGAAGTTCTCGGCCAGGGAGAACGCCATAGCCCGGGACATTCTGAAGGAACTCCGGGAAAGGGTGTCCTTCCTGCTGGATGTCGGCCTGGAATACCTCTCGCTCGACAGGGCGACTTCCTCGCTCTCGGGTGGAGAAAGCCAGCGCATCAGGCTGGCCACGCAGATAGGGTCAAAGCTGGTGAACGTGCTCTACATCCTGGACGAGCCGAGCATAGGGCTGCACCAGAGGGACAACAGGAAGCTCATCGCCTCGCTCAAGAAGCTCCGTGACGAGGGTAATTCGGTGATGGTCGTGGAGCATGACATAGAGACCATGCTGGCGGCCGACTGGCTGGTGGATGTAGGCCCGGGGGCAGGAGAAGACGGGGGCAGGATATGCCTTTCCGCCCCTGTGGACGTGCTCATGGGGGGAAAACCCGCAGATGACCCGCACTTCATCATCGGGGAGTCGGTCACCATGGACTACCTCACCGGGAAACGCAGTATAGAGATCCCGGCGGCAAGGAGGAAAGGCAACGGGACGTTCCTCGGGATACGCGGGGCCCGCGGCAACAACCTGAAGAACATAGACGTCGACCTGCCACTGGGGATATTCATAGGCATAAGCGGGGTCAGCGGGAGCGGCAAGTCCTCTCTCATAAACGACACCCTTATGCCCGTGCTCAAGAACAAGTTCTATAACGCCAAGATGCAGCCTCTCCCGTATGACAGCCTTACGGGGGTAGAGAATATTGACAAGCTGATTGAAATCGACCAGTCCCCTATCGGGAGGACTCCGCGGAGCAACCCAGCGACGTTTACAGGGGTGTTCAACGACATAAGGTCACTGTTCGAATCCACTCCTGACGCAAAGGTGCGCGGATTCAAGGCCGGAAGGTTCTCGTTCAACGTCCCGGGAGGACGCTGCGAGGAATGTAAAGGCGCAGGTATCAAGGTCATAGAGATGAACTTCCTGCCTTCTGTCAATGTAGTGTGCAAGGAATGCCGGGGGCGCAGATATAAAGAAGACACCCTGGCTGTAAAATACAAGGGCAAGAACATCAATGATGTGCTGGAGATGTCCATCAGCGAGGCATACGAGTTCTTCAGCACGATACCGGCCATAGCCCAGAAGCTGAAGTCGCTGGTGGACGTAGGGCTGGGATATGTCCGGCTGGGCCAGTCCGCGGTCACACTCTCCGGAGGGGAGAGCCAGAGGATGAAGCTTGCCGCAGAGCTCGCACGCAGAAGCACAGGCAACACCCTCTACATCCTGGACGAACCCACGACAGGACTGCATTCAGAGGACATAAAGGTGCTGCTGGGAGTGCTCCAGCAGCTTGTGGACCAGGGCAACAGCGTGATAGTGATAGAGCACAACCTGGATGTGCTGAAGTGCGCGGACTACATCTTCGACATGGGCCCGGAAGGGGGCAATGCAGGGGGACGCATCGTCGCCCGGGGGACACCGGAGGAGCTCGCGGAAGACCCGGCATCGGTGACAGGACCGTTCCTCAAAGAAGTCCTCCGGAGACCTTCAGGACCACTCAGGCCATAAAAGAATTTCCGAGAAAAAATCAAGAATTATGGAAGAGATAAGGATATTCTGCGAAAACGACGGAGCATACCACAAGGTCGCCCCGGGGACGGATCTGCACGCATTGTCAGACATGACGGCCAGGAGCGTCTACGATGACAAGTCCGGCACAGAACTGCCGGTGCTCGCCGCACTTGTGGACAACAGGCTGAAAGAGCTTGAGTTCAAGATCATGATGCCGCACACCATACGCTTCATAGGGTACAACCACCCGGACGGGCGCAGGACATACGTCAGGTCGCTGTGTTTCGTGCTGCGCAATGCCGTGAAGGAACTCTATCCGGACAAGATCCTCGGCATAGACTACTCTCTTCCTAGCGGACTCTACTGCGAGATACACGAGCGCAAGGACAAGGAAGACGGGAGGCCGTCCATCTACTACATCACGGATGAGGAGATTGAACGACTCAAATGCAAGATGCAGGAAATCATAAGCCGTGACCTGCCCTTCAGGAAGATAAAGATGACATTCGACGAGGTGCAGAAGATCTTCATGGACAGCGGACAGGATGACAAGGCACAGCTGCTGAGCTCCCTTGGCCACTACACATACAGTGTCTACATACTTGACAAGGAAGTGGACACCTTCTACGGCCCGCTCGTGCCCTCAACAGGCTACCTGCAGGTGTTTGACCTGATGGGATTCAGCAACGGGTTCTGCCTGCAGTTCCCGGCAGAAGGGAATGTGGGCAAGGTGATGCCTATGAAACGCCAGTCGAAACTGGCCGCCACGCTCAAGGAATACGCGGACTGGTGCGCGATTCTCGGTGTGAAAGGCGTAGGCACCCTCAACAAAAGCATAACCTCAGGACGTGCCGTAGAGCTCATCAACCTGTCCGAAGCCCTCCACGAGCGCAAATACGCCGACATCGCCGACCAGATCAACCAGCAGAGAGGCCGTCTGAAAATCGTGTTCATAGCAGGGCCGTCCAGCAGCGGGAAGACCTCCTCGTCAAAAAGGCTTGCCATACAGTGCAAGGTAGTGGGGCTCAACCCGAAAGTGATAGAACTGGACAACTATTTCGTGGACAGGGAGAAGACCCCGAAGGACGAGAACGGGGAATATGACTTCGAGTCTCTTGGGGCGATGGACCTGGAGCTGCTCAACCGCCAGCTTAACGAACTTCTCGAAGGCAGGCAGGTGGAGCTGCCGCGGTTCGACTTCAAGGAAGGACGGCGCCGCTTCGAAGGAGACTTCATGCAGCTCAAGGAAAACGACATCCTCATCATGGAAGGTATCCATGCCCTGAACCCCGCCATGACATCGGCCGTGGACGACTCGCACATATTCAGGGTCTATGCATCCGCCCTGACTTCCCTGTCCCTGGACGAGAACAACAACATCTCCACATCAGACAACCGCCTCCTGCGCCGCATCGTCAGGGACAACCGCGTGCGCGGTGTGACTCCTGAAGAGACCATCATGCGCTGGCACAGCGTCCGCCGCGGCGAGAACAGGAACATCTTCCCGTTCCAGGAAAATGCGGACGTGGCGTTCAACTCGGCCCTCATCTTCGAGCTCCCGATGCTGAAATATTTCGCCGAACCGCTTCTGCGGCGGATCCTCCCTACATCCAAGGCCTACACAGAAGCAGTCCGGCTGCTCAAGTTCCTGGACTACATCGTAGCCCTCTCCCCTGACGAGATAGAAGCAATCCCGCCGACGTCCATCATGAGGGAGTTCATCGGCGGGCAGCTGCTGTAAAGAGAACAGGAACCCCTTCCCAATACAGTGGAGAGGACTACAGGAACGGAGCCGGTACACCTGCTTCACTTGACGACTTGACCTCCAGAGAAGAAGCCCTTACATCCTCGGGTATGGAGACACTCGTATAAATACACTCGTCCCCGCCGCCGGTCATGACAAGAGAGCCATTGTCCACAGACACCGTATATTCGGCACCCCATGAATTTCCGTCAGAATATTTTCCCGTCACAGTAGTCAGATTCACAATGGTATAAGTCCCGGAATAACGGCAGTAACTTTTACCGTCGTGAAGTCTCTGGAATATCTCGAATGTGTTGTCTTCGGCAAATGACACATATATATCCAGCCCTCCTGTCTCGTCAGTGGCAAGACTTGATGCCGGTACACCGTTTATGCTTTCAAGCTTCCAGTCCCCGACTATATCCACAGGCTGTTCCTTGGTTTTTTTGCAGCAGACAAGCATAACTGCGCATACCGCCAATATAGACAATCTCATTATCTGTTTCATCTCAAACACCATTTATATTATATACTAGAGCCATCCGCCGTTTGAAGACTTGACATTGCGGGAAATTACAGAAATAGTCTTTGTCACCACCAAAGCTGACGGCGCATCCTGGCTGTCTGCGGACTCCCCTCCGACTACAGCAGTCAGAGTAATCTTCCCTGATCCTATCTTTGTAGGCATGATTCTCAGTTTCCCGTACAGTATTTCCGGCTTTGCCTCAAGTCCGAGAGACTGCATATCCTCATCTGATATCTGAACATCCGTATATTCAAGCCGGGATGATTCACCTCCGAAATAATCATCAAGATTCAGGTTCTGGCTTTCACCGACCTTTGCAGTAAGGACCGGGGTCCCCTCTATCTGCATGAGAAGTTTCCAGGCATCTATGGTACCTGACCCCATTGCATCCTGATACGGAGCCAGCGACAGGCTACCAAGTGTAGAGCCGACAAGAGTCGTTTTCGAACCGGTCAGAAGGCCATTGAGATTATTTGTAGAGCTGAGAAGCATAGATATAAATTCATCTTTAGTATAATGCCTGCCGAGTTCCTTTGCGTATGAAAGGCCAAGGGCAGCCACTCCTGAAAGATTCGGGCAGGCCATTGAAGTGCCTTGCATATATCCATAATTCACCGCGCTTGTACCCAACGGGGCACCATTGTCGTCATACAGTTGCAGCGGTTCTGTAGGCATGGTAGAAAGTATCGCACCTTTTTCATTTTGCTGCCCGCCGGTATAATATTCTCCCCCAGGAGCGGCGATATCACAGCCAGGGCCATAATTTGTGTAATAGGCAGGGAGCCCGTCCGATGCAACTGCCGTTACTGATATACACCCCTTGTAGGCACCAGGATATGAAGCCATAGGATATGCTTCGTTCCCGGCGGCGAAAATCACAAGCCCTCCGTCTACAATATTCCCGCCTCCTTCTTCCAAGAAATATTTCATGGCATTTATCTCACTCAGATAATAGCCGTTGGCAGCAGACTCGTACATCTGGTCAGACATGAAGGTACCTCCCGGATAGCCATACGAGCATTGTGCTATATCAGCATGATTATCAGCCGCATAGACAAAGGCTCTCATTGCCGATGCGGCATCCCCGCCACCGGTGCCCTGGAAAATCTGGCATGACAAGATCCTGACCCCGTCGGAACTGCCGGAGCCGCCGGCGACACCGCAGACCCCAGTCCCGTTGTTGTTTACAGCGGCGACAGTCCCGGCCACATGCGTGCCGTGCCCGCTCAGCCCGTCTTCATTCCAGCTTAAAGTTCCTGCAGGGTTGCAGCAATTTATCCCATGGACATCATCCGTGTATCCGTTCCCGTCATCATCCACTCCGTTATCAGGAATCTCATCAGCATTGACCCACATATTGGAAGCCAGGTCCGGATGGTCCCACTGGACAGGCTCGTCTATCACTGCAACAATCACAGAAGGGTCTCCGGCACACAGCCGCCACACGTCTTTTACATTTATATCTGCTCCTGCCCTTGCTGTAGGAGCGACTCCGAGATCTCCGACATTCTCATAGTGCCACTGGTCCGGGAGAGACGGATCATTAAAGGCTCCACCGGCAGCTGCCCTTGTCGGCACTGCAGGGCCGTACTGCCATGAAACCTTGTCAGACGGACTGGTGAATATCGTATTATACTGCACAGCAGCCACAGCCTCAGATTTTGAAAGCTCTTCTGCTACAGTCCCCAGATCAGCGCCATCCGGCAAGAAAATTTCATAAACCCGGTCAAAGCCGTACTTGGCATATACGGACTCCCTCTCTTCGTTATACGGTATAACTCTACGCATTGACACCGCACCAATGGAAGACAACGCGTCCTCCAGATTTTCAGGGACGCGGAAACTTTCGGCTTCTCCATTGCCAGTACTTTTCATGGCCGGTGCGTCAGTCAGACATACAATGATGCTTTCCGCAGATGCCCCGGATGAAGAGTTGAGGATTTTCGACATTGGGGACACCGTGCTTTCCTGCAGCTCCGACGGCTCTTTCATACAGCCCGACACTACTCCTGCAAGCAACGCTGCCGCTGTAAAACCTTTAAAGATTCTCATCAAGATAAAGAAGTTAACAATTAAACAAAAAGGGCGGACCGGAATACCAGTCCGCCACATTATAGTAAATTAATCACTTATTTCAAAACAGCGGCAGATACATTCCCTGAGCGGGATATCTCTGCTGAGGCCGGTCTGAATTCGCCTCCGGCCATTACAGCCGCCTCTACCTTGCGGGCGGCTCTTGTGACTTTTACATTATCAGCAATTTCCATAGGAACTACCCTTACAGGCTGTGACAGAATTTCATCGATGGCGGACTTTATCCTGCCCTCAGGAGTCTCGACACAATTCATTGAAGAAATGAATCTGGTGCCGATAGCCTTGAGTTCACCTTTGGAAACTTTCGCCTTAGGAGCAGATGACGGGGCAGCTTCCGGTTTTACAAGAAGAGGATCTATCCAATATACCGCTCCACCGCCAAACTGCGTATAATCCGCATCTGCAAACATTCCGAGATAAAGATTGTCAATGCCCATTCCAGTCACATCCATAAATGCCACATGGTTTTCATCCACATAAGCACCGAGCATTGCATAGTCAACAGTTGCGACCTGCTCACCTATTGCATGCATCAGTACAGGATAATATCCTGACTGTGCCTGAGGAAGTGTATTTGCAAGTGTGTAGACTACACCATTATAATAACTGAATGTAAAGGTGTCATCACTTATTCCGTAGTTTGCAGCGGACGGACCGACAAGGCCTTTTACGCTGATATAGTCATCGTCAGGTGTATCTTCCTCAGCACTGTCCGAGATTGTCACTTTGCCGACGCTGACCCTGTTATTGACACTTGGCCCGACAACTGCATCGTCAAATCCGTCTATTGCATAGAAATTCCATTCTCCGAAATATCCTTCAGCGGTAGCCGGGAGCAGATCTGCCTTGATATCATCCATCCCGTATGTAATCTGGAGAGGATCAGATTCCCCTTCGGTCTTGGCGCTGACCAATTTCAGAGTCTCCTCATAACCGTTGGATGCATATACGGCAAGAGTATAGTCCTCATTCGGATTCAGGCCAGTAAAGACACCTGACAGACCGTTACCGTTGATGGTCGTCACCTGCTCTGCCGAGAGTTCCGTATCTTCCACTGCAGCCTCAGAGAGCATGACCGACTTTATCACCTCAGGATCAGCACCTGCGATATATGAACTCTTGAACAACGTCATGTTTGCTACAGAGATATCTTTACCATATACATAGAACTCCATTGAATTTTCAGATGTATATCCCTGCGGTGCATATTTGTCAGACACGACAAGTCCAGTCGTGAGTACAACAGGCACTTCTTCTCCGGCAGCAACATATCCGAAAGACAATGAAGAGGATCCCTGGCTTGTGCCTGCAGCATCAAGATTCGAAGTTACCAGAGTATATACGCCAGTCTTCTCGAAAGACATGCTGTATACCCCTGAGGCTTCAAATACAGGGGCGTCAGCATCATTGTTGATTTCAGTGACCTTGGCTTCAATCTCAGTATCTGAAAGACTTCCTTCATAAACAGAGTATTTAGCCGTTGCCACATCATCGCCAAGAGAAACGTTGACTGCAAGCACACCGTTTTCAGAATATCCAGCCTGCAATCCCACAGAATAATCATAAGCCCTGAATCCAGGCAGGATAAGACGTGTCATACCTGAATTGTTGGCATAATAGAGAGCCCCTCCTGCATTCTCGAATGAAAAAAGGAGTCCCTGTGCCGGGAATTCAATTATACCGTCCTTCAAGGTCCCGTATAAATCAGAACTGTTTGACACTACTTCAGAAACATTCGAGCAGGCGTACAGCTGTCCGTCAGAGCTGCTCATGATAGCACCGAGCGGCTGATAAGGGATATAGACACGGTTCGGGTTGGTAGCATTCACAATGAATGATGCACCCAGTGCATTGCCTGCAAACTGGTCGGCAGCACTTGCGTCACCAGCAAAAAGCACAGCTAGCATCTCCGCAGAATAAGGGTTCTCTACACGGTAATATCCAGGCATATCATCTCTTTCATACACTACAACAGGAATCTCAGCATTAGGAGTGACCACATTATAGTTGGACGAAATTATGTCATCCCGCCACAAGCCTGTCTGAGAACCGTCCTCCCCTACAAGCTTATTCCATTTGATCCTGGTTATAGAAAAATTGAGATATGAAGGATTGGAACCATATACAAGCGCATACTGCGGGTCTGTCACCTCAATCGTGCACTCATAGTTGACTCCTACTTCAGAAGCATCAAAAGATACTGTAAACTGAGTCTCTTCCTGTCCGTCCGCGAATTCAATTGCAGACACCGTGAAAATTTCCGGGGTCTGAGAGAAAACTTCAACAGGGACTGTAATCGCACCTTCGGATTTCAGTCTGGATGCTGTGAAAGTCAATGATGTCGGAGCAGACGGATCCAACAGATGTGCCCCTGAGTTTTCCTGTTCCGGGAAATATACTCCATAGCAATTCTCCAGATCCGGTTCCCCCGGAGTGTACTCGAGCTCCTCCGCACATGACGCCAATGAGAGCGGGAGGGCTGCCATCAGCATGTATGACAAATATTTGATTGTTTTCATAGTTGATTTCTAAATTAAAAACAAACGCCAGTGAATAATTCATCCTCTACTCGCCGCCAGTCCAGAGTTTGAGCAGGCCGGAAGGGTCAGGATTGTTGTTGGAGTCGTTGATGGCGGTGTTCGCCTGGTACTCAAGACGTGAAATGACTATATTCCACATAGGTGAAGGACCATCGGTATTGTACTGGTGCACTCCGGCATGGTTGGTGCCTGTATATCCGCGGGTTATGCCCTCCTGGAGCCTCTTGTAGTCATAGACCGTCACGCCCTCGCCCCAGAACTCGATCCTCTTCTGGAGGAGCATCTCGTCAGTGAAAGTCTCAAGGTCGGAAACCTTTGACGAGCAGTCATAGGAATTGCCGGCAGTCATCCTGTAGGTGTTCATGAATGTGTTGAGAAGCTGCACTGCGGCAGGCACACCCTGAGTGTGGGCTACAGCCTCCATCTCGATGAAGTACATCTCCTCGACGCGCATCACTACCACGTCCCCGGCGTTCCCCTCAGTGTAGTTGGTGGCATTGCCGTTTGCAGGACGGAACTTGATGGACTCGTACGGGAGGGCGCCTTCAAGATAGACCTGGGCATCCGCTGCTGTCCCTGCGAACTGGTAGTCTATCTCAGTGGAGCCGCCGAAGCCTGTCCAGTCCGGGTCGAGCCATGAGAGCTTCCTGAAGTCCCCCGGGGTGATGGCCTCGTATGTGGCCCTGTTGATTCCCAGGTGGCTGAGTGTGCCGTATCCCCACTGTGCCTCCATGCAGAGGTGGGCCACCCATGCGACGAGGTTGTTGTAGTTGTCGGAGGTCAAAGGCAGTCCCCAGATCCAGGAGTTGTTGGCTGATCCGTCATTAAATCCGGTCGTAGGGTCTGTCCACTGTGCTTCTGTCAGAGGGGTCTTGCCGCTGGTCTCGATTGCCTTGCGGGCATACTCGGCCGCGTTGGCGAACTGGGTTTCATCCCAGTAGCCCATCTCGAGATATGCCTTGGCCATGAGCCCGTAGACAGCAGCGAGAGTCGGCTGGGTGTACGGGTTCGATGTACCGGTAAGGTATGTCTCGGCATTCTTCAGATCCTCAAGGATGAAGGCGTACATCTCCTCCTTCGGGGCACGTGGGTTGTTCATGGACTCCTCCTCGGTGGTGGTCTCGCGGATGATAGGGACAGTCAGCCCCTGGATGGCGGACACATCGGTATATTTGTTGAGCACCGGCATATAAAGCCTTGCAAGGTCGAGGTAGAACATCGCCCTGTAGGCGTATGCCTGCCCGAGGTAGTTCAGCGCATCCGATGTCGCAGACTCCGGTATGATCGTGCTTATCACGTCATTGGCACCTTTGATCCACGGATAATAGCAGTCCCAGAAATACGAGCAAGGGATATAGGATGCGCCCATGTTCTGGTTCATGGCATAAGAGCCGGCCCAGTCATATCCAGGGTTGTCCGCCATGCAGGCCACATCCTCGAGCATGTGGTCTGTGCGCATGTGGATGGATGCGAGACCGAAATCAAGCTGGTCTCCGTAACGGCTGTAGTGCGCGGCCGTCCCGGCATTGACCAGCGATGTAGGGATGGCGTTTATCAGGGCAGCCACACCGGCATCCGATTTGGAGACCTGCGACTGGGTCTGGGTGCTTCCTTCCGGGAAAGTCTCCTCGATACACCCTGTTGCGAACAGGGAGACGGAAAGCACAGAAAGTGATTTGATCAGTATATTTCTCATGATATTTTCCTGTTAGCAATTTAGAATGTGATGTTTATGCCTCCTGAAAGGGTACGTATAGGAGAGTTCATATTGGCGTTGGTCGAGCCGTCGAAACTGTACCTCGGGTCAAGTCCCTGGCGTTTTGACCAGTACACGATATTGTCACAGGACACATACAGACGGAGCCTGCTCACATGGAATTTCCTGGTCAGGTGCTCAGGGAATGTATATCCCACCTGGGCATTCTGGAAGTTCAAGTAACTTGCATCAGTAAGGAACCTGTCTGATGTGGCGGTGATATCAGTGTCGTTGTACTGCCATCTCGGGACATCAGTGTTAGGGTTCTCAGGTGTCCATGCCTTGAGCACGTCCTTGTGGAAATTGCCTCCGACGGAGCCTCCCGGCACATCCATATAGCTTGCATATCCTGAGTCATATGTGAGGCCGCCGATAGAGTATGTGAAGGCGACCGCCACGTCGAATCCGTGGAACTGCAGGCTGGTCCCGAATCCTCCGTAGAGATCCGGTGTAGGGTCCTCGCAGAGATATTCAGTTGCCTCGCTGTACCTTGTGGTAGTGGTACGGCCGATCACGTTGCCTTCAGCGTCGAGTTCATCCTTGTACCACATCGGAAGACCTGTCGTGGCCTCGACCCCTGCATATTTCTGCATGAGGAACGTGTTGAGAGGAAGACCTTCTGCAATGAACTTGTTGCCGTTCGCATATCCGCTGTGGCCCTCGATCGTGCGGGTCTTGCGGTCGTCCGGGAGCATGATTATCTTGTTCTTGTAGTGGGTAAGGTTGGCATATACGTCCCAGTTGAGATCCTTGCTGCGGAT
The DNA here is from genome assembly GCA_017694995.1 of Candidatus Cryptobacteroides faecavium. Taxonomy (GTDB): domain Bacteria; phylum Bacteroidota; class Bacteroidia; order Bacteroidales; family UBA932; genus Cryptobacteroides; species Cryptobacteroides faecavium. The sequence goes on from JADIMB010000042.1 coordinate 65,697, forward strand.
GATCCCCGCGTTGAGGGATACCTCCACTCCGGAGTTCCTCATGTCACCGATATTGTCATAGTATCCGCTGTAGCCCACTGACACCGGGGTCGCGAAGAAGAAGAGCATGTCCGAAGTTAGCCTGTAGAAGTACTCTGCAGTACCTGAAAGGCGACCGCCCCAGAAACTGAAGTCCACACCGGCGTTGATGTTGGTGTTGGTCTCCCATGTGATGGTCTCGTTTCCTTTCTGGCGGAAAGTCACTGCAATCTCATCATTCGAATTGGCGATGGTGTAGGTGTCGGTATAGAGGTAGTTGCTGATGTTGTCGTTACCCTGCGATCCGATGGACGCCTTGACCTTGAGCATGTCCACCCATCCGGCATTGAACCACGGCTCCTCGTTTATCAGCCAGCCCGCACCGAATGACCAGAAATTACCCCAGCGGTGGTCCGGGTGGAACCTTGAGGATGCGTCGCGGCGGTATGATGCACTGAAGAACAGCTTGTTGGCATAGTCATACTGTACTCTGGCGAAGTATCCCTCGTTGTTGTAGGAGTCCTTGGATGAGGAAGCCTGCTTGCCGTCGATAACGGCGCCGTTCAGCTCAAGGTTGTCCATCGAGAAGAGCTTGGTCTTGTAGGCACTCAGGGCATAGGATGTAGTCTGGTAGTTCTCGTGTCCGAGGAGGACGCCCACATGGTGTTTGCCGTTGAATGTCCTGTCCCAGTTGAGGAGCTGCTGCATGTTGAAGTAGAACCTGCGGTCATGCCCTTTCGAGAGGGTACCGCCGTCAGTCTCGAACTGCCCGTAGTACGGATTGCTCATGCTGGTAGAGCGAGTCTCGTCAAAGCCAACACCTACATTATAGGTGAACTTGAAGTCCCTGAGGAAGGTGACCTCCGCGAAGGCTGTACCGTTGAGGGCGTTTCCTTCGCTGTTGTTCACATTCAGGGTAGCTGTCTGGAGGGCGTTGGCATCCGGCTGTACAGGACGGCTCAGTCCGGCGTTGCGTGCATCACCGTAGTCGTACATCTTTAGCCCGTGCTCATCCACCATGATATTGCCGTTCCCGTCACGCATATAGACAGGGTAGATAGGGGCGATCCCGTTCGCAAAAGCGAAGATGTTGCCTGTTGAGGCGGTACCCTCGTCCCCGTTTCCGTTGTTCCAGTTGAAGTTGGTGTATCCCGCGTTAGCCCCGACCTTCAGCCATTTCTTGGCCTGGTAGTCAGCCTTTATACGCGCGGTGTAGCGCTCCATGTCGGAACCGTCCACGATAGCCTGGTTGTTCAAGTATCCGAAGGAGGCGAAGAAGGAAGCACGTCCAGTGGTACCGGAAACGCTTATGTTGTACTCCTGTCGGAGTGACTGGCGGTATGCCTCGTCCACCCAGCTGTCAGGATAGAGCCAGAACTCCTGGCCGTTGTAGTTGACACGGCGTCCGAGGGTCGCATTAGGGTTGACCTTCCCGTTGGACCCGATGAATGCCTGTCCTTCCGGTACTGTATATACGAGGTAACCCAGACCGCCGTTGGTGGCCGGCCCGGCCACATTGGCATTGGCCGTTGCATGCGCCTGGCTCGGGGACATCCCCTGGGCGTTTGTATAATAGTTATAAAGGGCGGCATAGTGCGTCTCATAGTACTGGGCAGGGTCCGTGATGTAGTCGTACTCCTTGAGGGCCTTGGTGTTCCAGCCCCATTTAGCGTCCACATTCACGACAGCCTCACCGGCCTTAGCCTTCTTGGTGGTGATCATGATGACACCGTTCGCTCCACGCGCACCGTAGAGGGCGTTCGAAGCCGCATCCTTCAGGACGGTCATGGACTCGATGTCGGCAGGGTTTATATTGTTCAGGTCTCCCGAGTAAGGCACGCCGTCCACCACATAAAGAGGAGTGTTGCCGGCCGATATCGAGCTGGCTCCACGGATCATGATGGAAGGGGATGTGCCGAGGGCTCCTGAAGAAGTGGTCATCTGGACACCGGCCACGACTCCTTCCAGGGACCTTGTCACGTCGGAGGACTGCACCTTGGCGATGTCAGAAGACTTCACCACTGTGGCAGACCCCGTGAAGGACTCCTTGGTACTGGTACCGAATGCCACCACGATAGTCTCGTCAAGCATCTCCGAATCCGGGCTCAGGGCGACGTTGATGGTGCTCTGTCCGGCTACCGCAATCTCCTGGCTCTGGTAACCGATGGAAGAGAAAATGAGGGAGGCATCACCCGCAACAGCTATCGAATACCTTCCGTCCGCATCAGTGCTGCCGCCGTCCAGGGTTCCCGCAATCTGGATTGTAGCGAACGGGACAGGCTCCCCTGTCTCGGAATCCGTTACAACTCCGCTCACCGTGACGTTCTGCGCAAATGCCGCAGTCGCCACCAGCACAGCCAACACTGTGAAAAAAAGCTTGATTCTTTTCATTGGTTGATACATTAGTTAAACATAAATATTGATACACGTAATCTTCAGTTCCAGGTGCGGTAAAATCCTGCACTTTTTAAGGGGCGTTTTAGGGTGCGCTTTCATTGGTTGCCAGCTTCCTTGCCCCATGTCGTGACAGGGCATGGCGGCTCCCGTACTCTGGCGCAGGAGGCTCTGACGACAAGATGTTTATCGTCAATTATTTAAGTGCG
>JADIMB010000043.1 GCA_017694995.1 Candidatus Cryptobacteroides faecavium
AGACATGCCGCTGGGGCTTTATCGTGCTCTCAATGGCTGCAAGTATCCTGGCTTTCTGGCTCAGGGGGCTCCGGTGGAGGGAAATCCTTCTGCCAATAGACGGAAGCATTCGCAAGCGTACGACGTTCAACGCTGTCAATATAGGATACATTGCCAATTTTGTATTTCCCCGTATCGGTGAGTTCGTCCGCTGCGGATTTATCACGAAAAATTCAGAACCTGAGCCTTGTGCGGAACAGGACGGGGCCGGGGACAGTTGCGGCACACGGGACGATATCCGCCTTCTGAGGAAAAAGGCATCTTATGACAAGGTCCTCGGTACGGTGGTGATGGAGCGTTCCTGGGATATGGTTGTGATGTTCATGCTGCTGATTGCCCTGCTTGTCTTCAGGTGGGATAAATTCGGCGGTTTTTTCCTTGAAAAGATGTGGCGGCCGATAGTCAGGACAGTGAATTTCAGCATCTGGTGGATAATTCTCGGCCTGATCATCCTCAGTGCGATAGCCATATGGCGCATAGTCAGGGCAAGGGAGAAGAATGTGTTTTTCGGGAAGATATGCGGTGTCTTCTCCGGGCTTGTGCAGGGGCTGGCAAGTTTTGTCAAGATGCGGCATAAATGGCTTTTCCTGCTCTATACTGTCTTGATATGGGCCATGTACTGGCTAATGAGCGCCTCTACGATGTGGGCTCTTCCTGACCTGGACTCTCTCGGTGCGGCAGATGCATTCTTTCTCATGATTGCAGGCAGTCTGGGCTGGCTCGTGCCTGTGCCTGGCGGCTTCGGCTCATTCCATTATATCGTTTCCCTGGCTCTTTCAGTCATTTATGGTATCCCGTTCGGCCAGGGTATCATCTTTGCTACATTATCCCATGAGTCTCAGGCCATTACCATGGCTATCTGCGGTGGTGCCTCATATCTTTATGAGACTCTTGGCCAGAAATCCTCGAAATAAATCCCGGTGCACCGCAACATTTCCGGTGTTTTCTCTGTCACATTATCGCATGCGGGCCAGGACAGTCTGCATGCTGACAGATTTTAAACGGAAGTACAGATGAAAATGAGCAGGATGACAATCGGGCTGATATCGTTTTTTATTTTCGCCCCGGTACTGGCATTCTCCAGACAGCAGCCGGAGGATGTCCGTTATGTGAAAGGTATTGTGGTGGCGGCCGGGACAGGGTCTCCGCTGGAATTTGTGACAGTGGCATTGGAAGATACTTCCGGCCGGGTATGGGCCGGAGCGACAACGGATTCGGCAGGTGTTTATTCCATAAGGATTTCTGACAGCGGGAGAGCCGCAGTGAGCAACAGCCTGATGTTCTCTCTTGTCGGATACAAGGAAAAATCATTTTCTTTTGCAGACCTTGAGGCAGGGCCGGGCGCATCAGGTGCAGAATATCCTGAATGCGCGGTGGCCGGCGGTGTGATGGAACTCGGCCCCGTGACTCTGGAGGAAGATGCCCGGATGCTGGAAGGGGCAAGGGTCTCAGAAGACAGGCCGCTGATAGAGCATCAGTTTGACCGTCTTGTCCTCAATGTGTCGGAACTCGCCGTTGCACAGACCGGGGATGCTCTGGATGTGCTGAAAAGTTCTCCGGGAGTGACGGTGGATACGGACGGAAATATCAAATTGAACGGCTCTGTCGTGGCTGTGTGGATAGACGGCCGTCCGTCCAATATGTCAGGGGAGGATCTGGAGGCCTGGCTGAAGGGCAGCGACGGTGCATCCATAGAAAAAGTGGAACTCATCACCAATCCGTCTGCGAAATATGACGCGGAAGGCAGCGGCGGAATCATTGACATCAAGACCAGAAAAGGTTTCCTGAAAGGGCTGAGCGGAACTGTTGGCACGAGGCTCGGGATAAGATGTGCCCCCGGTATTCTTCCTGAGGCAAGTCTGTCTGCCAATGTCATGTACCGCACAGACAAGACCAATACATATTTCCATTACACTCCGTCATACAGCGGCTTTATGTTCGAGGCCGACCAGACAAAATACTACGGTGAGGCCCGTCCTATGAGGGAAGAGAGTACGTCAGCGACAAAAAGCACGTGGCTTGGTCACAATGTCCGCCTCGGGAATGACTGGTACATAACGGACAAGGATATTCTCGGAGCAATTTTCCGTTTCTCGACATCTTCTTCCAGAGGGCGGGATATCGACCCTTATGCCCTGAGCAATTATATTGATGCAGGGACGTCTTCGGAAAGCCTGTACAGTGCCATTTCAGGACAGAATCCTTCCGATGGACGCAATCCTTCCTGGGCCATTAACCTGAACTATACCAGGACTTTCGATAAAGAGAAAAACCAGGAGTTGACATTGAATGCTGACTATTACAGGACCGACAGCCGCTCATTCGCTAGCCAGAGAAATGAATATGTCTATCGCTCGGACGAGGCTGTGGCAGACGGGCTTGCAGACTACGGTTTCGATGAGGATAAGCGCAACCTGCTTGACCTGTGGTCATTCAAGGCGGATTACTCCCAGGCTGTCTTCAACAGGACAGGCAGACTGGAAACAGGTGTAAAGGTCGCGTACTCATCCACAAAGAACTGGTTCAGCAGATATGACTTTGATTTTGAGACAATGAACCAGGGTGCCCTTACAGAACGGAATGATTTCAAATACGATGAGCAGGTCTATGCGGCATACCTGAACATCGCGAAAAAATTTTCTGAAAAATGGAATGCACAGGCCGGAGTGAGGGGAGAATATACTGTACAGGATGGAGACTGGATGATGACTTCCGCTGAGAATACACGAAGCCACAGGGATTACTTCGATTTTTTCCCGAGCATCTTTCTCAGTTATGCCCCTTCGCAGAAGGCTGTCCTGTCAGCCAGTTGGTCATACCGTATCAGCAGGCCGAAATACTGGCAGTTGAATCCGTTCAGAGAGTATGTGACGGCCACTTCATACACACAGGGGGACATGGAACTGAAGCCTTCCTATAGCCATAATGTATCTTTGACGGCAGTCCTTTTCAGCAGGCTTTCCCTTTCAACAGGATACAGCCACACTGACAATTTCAGCGACATCCAGACACCGCTGCTGGACAAGTCGACAGGCGTCATGGGGCTGATATATACCAATGCGGGAACGTACCGGATAGTCTATGCCACAGCATCTCTTTCCGAACTCCCGCTCACAAAATGGTGGAATCTTACTGCCAATCTGACATGGTCATACAACAGGTTTGACGCATACGAAGAACTTGCGCAGAAAGTGTACGGAGAGCCGTACAGCGATGTCTCCAATAACCTGAATGCCTACATGTCGACAACTTTCTTTCTTCCCAAGAATTTCAAGTTGGGAGTTGACGGATGGATGACAACACCCCAGTCGGCAGGCTATATAAAGGTAAAGCCTATGGGAAGGCTCAATTTCAGCCTTGTCAAAACTCTGTGGGACGGCAAAGGTACCCTGGCCCTGTATCTGTATGACGTCCTGAATACCGGAGACTGTGACATCTATATGGAGAACAAAGGCAAGATGATCTATAAAATCGACCAGCGCCAGTGCCAGAGCGGAGTGACCGTCGGGTTCACATGGCGGTTCGGCAGCAACGGCCATCAGCAGCGTCGTAATGTCGGCACTCTTGAGGAGGAGTCCCGCCTGTAGTGCCGGTCCCTCCTGCAGGCTCGCAGTCAGCAGGCATGCTGCCGGCAGACCAGTTCTGCAAGATCAATCTGTTATATTCAATTCCACCGGGCAATGGTCTGAACCGAAGATTTCGTTGTGGATACCGGCTCCGGCAAGCCTGTCCCTGAGCCCTTCGGATACAAGGAAATAATCGATGCGCCACCCGGCATTCTTCTCCCTTGACCTGAATCTGTATGACCACCAGGAATAGATGCCTGTGGCATCCGGATAGAAATGCCGGAATGTGTCGATGAATCCGCTCCCGAGCAGTTCGGTGAATTTCCCGCGTTCCTCGTCGGTGAAGCCTGCGTTCCGCCTGTTGGTCTTCGGGTTCTTGAGGTCTATTTCCTTGTGGGCGACATTCAGGTCTCCGCACACTATGACAGGCTTGCTTTTTTCAAGGCCGAGCAGATAGTTGCGGAAGTCATCCTCCCACGTCATCCTGTAGTCCAGCCTTGCCAGTCCGTCCTGGGAATTCGGGGTGTAGACATTCACAAGATAGAACTCAGGCATTTCCAGAGTGATGATTCTGCCTTCATGGTCGTGCCCGTCTATCCCCATGCCGTATGACACGGACAGCGGCTCATGTCTGGAGAAGACTGCCGTACCTGAATAGCCTTTCTTGTCAGCATAGTTCCACCACGACTTGTAGCCGTCGAATTCTATGTCCAGTTGGCCGGCCTGCATCTTTGTTTCCTGCAGGCAGAAAAAGTCTGCGTCAAGGGCCTTGAAACTCTCCCTGAACCCTTTTTCGCAACAGGCACGAAGCCCGTTCACGTTCCACGATATGAATTTCATAAGATGTTGTGGCTTATATGTGAAATGCGGCTTATATATGATTTGAGCCTTTTATGGATAATATCCGTCCTGAAAGTCACATCATGCTCCACTCGGTGCCGTCCTTGGTGTCTTTCAACTGGATGCCGAGAGCCTTGAGGGCATCCCTTATGCGGTCGCTTGTGGCCCAGTCCTTAGCCTCCTTGGCGGCCTTGCGTTCCCCGATGACCATCTCCATCAGCCCGCCGATGACTTTTTCAGCCTTGCCTCCGGCGGCTTCCTCGTCCCGCAGACCCAGTACTCCGAAGACAATGTCATCGAAAAGCCTGAGCAGGGATGCATGGTCCTCCCTGGAGAGAACGGTCTTCTTTTCCTTGGCGGAATTGATTATCCTCACGGCATCGAAGATGTGGGAAAGGGCCACAGGAGTGTTGAGGTCATCGCACAATGCGTTGTAGACATTCTCTATGATTGCGGCGATTTCCCCTGATACTGCTCCAGTCCCGGCCCCTGACGGGCTATCCTGCCCGTATCCTGCCCCTTCTTCCGGCGCAATGTCAGTTATGAACTCACCGTATACCATCTCTCCGGCACCGTGCCCTTCTGTCCCGCGTACTCCGGATGTGCCTCCTGCAGTGGAAGCCATGTCACGCAGATCCTTTGCCGCCTGCAGGACTCTCTTCAGTCCCTTTTCGGCCGCCTGCAGGGCTTCGTTGCTGAAGTCAAGGGTGCTGCGATAGTGTGCCTGAAGGATGAAGAAACGGATTGTCATCGGACTGTAGGCCTGCTCCAGCAGAGGATGAGTACCTGTAAACAGTTCCTGGAGCGTGATGAAGTTGCCGAGTGACTTGCCCATCTTCTTGCCGTTGATGGTGATCATGTTGTTGTGCATCCAGTATTTCACCCCGCCTGTTCCGCGCGATGCTGTGTTCTGGGCGAGTTCGCACTCATGGTGAGGGAACATCAGGTCCATACCGCCCCCGTGGATGTCAAATTCCTTCCCGAGATATTTTTCGCTCATTGCGGAGCACTCCAGATGCCAGCCAGGGAATCCTTCGCTCCATGGTGACGGCCATTTCATGATATGCTCCGGAGATGCTTTTTTCCACAGTGCGAAGTCATATGGTGCATGCTTGTCATCCTGCCCGTCAAGCGAGCGTGTCCCTTCCTTTGTCTCGTCGAGTGTCCTCCCGGACAGAATCCCGTATCTGTGTTCCCTGTCGTATTTCTGGACATCAAAATACACCGAGCCGTTGCTGACATAGGCATATCCGGCGTCCAGAATCTTCTGTACGAGGGCTATCTGCTCGATGATGTGACCTGAAGCCCTCGGCTCTATGGACGGAGGGGCGACATTGAGCATCCTCATGGCCTCATGGTATCTGAGTGTATAGGTCTGGACCACCTCCATCGGCTCAAGTTGCTCCAGCCTTGCTTTCTTTGCAATCTTGTCCTCCCCGTCGTCAGAGTCATGCTCGAGGTGGCCCACGTCTGTTATATTCCTGACATAGCGTACCTTGTACCCGAGATGCCTCATGAATCTTACGAGCACGTCATAAGTCACTCCAGGCCTTGCGTGGCCCAGATGCGCGTCTCCATATACTGTAGGGCCGCAGACATAAAGTCCCACATGCCCTGGATTTATCGGTGTGAACAGTTCCTTTTTCCTTGAAAGGGTGTCTGTGATATAGAAATTTCTCATAATGTGCGAAGATAGACATTTTTTTTCTTTCTCGGACAATTGCTAAATTTGTCTTTTGGCGACAATCTTCAAATCTGATGAATGTCAGGCGTAACAAGTAAGAATATGACAGACAACAATAAATCTGTCCGGGGCAATGTCGATGGCTCCGGACTCGGCAATGTCGATGGTTCCGGCCGCAGCGATACCCTTGGCTTCGGCAGCGTCAATCCCCTTGGGCCCGGCCGCGGCAATACCAGTAGCGCAGACCGTGGCAGTGCTGATGACCCGGCGCAGGCGAATTTCCTGCCTCCAATGGCCGGAGAAGGCATTCATGCCGGCTTCCCGTCACCAGCGCAGGACTACATGAATCCTTGCATAGACCTCAATAAAGAACTTGTACGTCATCCGGCAGCCACATTCTACGGAAGGGTAGTGGGGGACTCTATGGTGGATGCAGGAGTGGAAGAAGGGGATATCCTTGTGATAGACAAGTCAATAGAAGCCATGGAAGGCGACATGTGCGTCTGCTTTGTTGACGGTGAATTCACTTTGAAATACCTTTCATTCAAAGACCCTTCAGCCGGAGAGAAAAGCAAAACCGCCCCGGTGGAAGGCAGATCCGCCGGCATGAGAAGTAAATCCGGAAACTCCGGAAATGCCATATGGCTCATCCCGGCCAATCCTGCCTATCCCCCGATAAAAGTGTCCGACCCGTCATTTTCCGTGTGGGGAGTGGTGACCTATGTGATAAAAAAGACTTACAGGAAATAATACGAATTACTTTCGCATCATGTACGCACTTGTGGACTGCAACAATTTCTTCGTTTCCTGCGAGCGGGTCTTCCGTCCCCAGCTCGAAGGGAAGGCGGTTGTAGTGCTGTCCAACAATGACGGGTGCGTGGTGGCCCGGAGCAACGAGAGCAAGTCTATGGGCATAAAGATGGGCACTCCCTTCTATCAGGTCAAGGATATGGTGAAGGCCGGAAGACTCATCGCATGCTCCTCCAATTATACCATGTATGGAGACCTGTCTGCCCGTGTAATGTCGATTCTCGCCGATTCCGTCCCCCGGATAGAAATCTATTCCATAGACGAGGCATTCCTGTGCATGGACGGGATGCCAGTGGAGCGGATAGCGGGCATCAGCAGAGGCCTGGTGACAAAAGTGAAAAAATGGGTCGGTATCCCCGTAAGCATCGGCATTGCCCCGACAAAGACCCTCGCCAAGATTGCAAGCCATTTTGCCAAGAAATATCCCGGCTACCGGGGCGTCTGCCGGATTGACAGCGAGGAAAAGCGTCTCAAGGCCCTGGCTCTCACGCCTATAAAGGAGGTCTGGGGTATCGGCCGCAAACTTTCCGTGTCAATGGAGCAGAAGGGCATCAGGACGGCGCTCGACTATGTACAGCGTCCGGAGCAGTGGGTCAGGGGCAATTATATGCTTCATGGACTCAGGACATGGCTGGAACTTCGGGGGCAGGTGTGTGTCATGGAGGAACTGCCTGAAAAGCGCAAGTCCATCTGCACATCGCGGTCTTTTCCCGGCATGATATCGGACAAGGCGGAAATCGCGGCACGGGTCGCTGACTTCGCCGCCAAATGTGCGCAGAAACTCCGGGAAGAGTATTCTGCTGCCAGACAGGTGTATGTTGTCCTGTATACCAACCGCTTCAGGGATGACCTTCCGCAATATTTCCCGTCTGCATCAGTCCGTCTTCCCGTCGCCGCATCCAATACACAGGAAATCGTCTCTGCCGCGCTGAAGGGGTTTGACACAATCTACAGGCCGGACTACCAGTACAAGAAAGCCGGGGTCACAGTTTCTGACCTTGTGGATGCCGATGCCGTCCAGACTGCACTTTTCGATTATGACATTGGCTTGAGGCGGAAGCACGACAGACTGTCCGAAGTCATGGACAAGGTCAACGCCGGCGGGCACAATCTTGTCCGGCTTGCAGCCCAGAGGTCCGGAGACTATACCGAAGGCATCCGCAGCGACTACCGTTCCCGCCGCTACTCCACTTCTATGGAAGACATTATAGAAGTCAGATGATTGGAACTCGGAAAAAAAAGTTATTTTTGCAGAACTCAAAAACTAATGACTATGCTTAAGGTAGATCTGGGAGGCTGCTGCCCC
>JADIMB010000044.1 GCA_017694995.1 Candidatus Cryptobacteroides faecavium
GCATAACCGAGACATGATATCGACACGATATTTTTTCCCTCAGGGATATTGCTGATGCTGAACCTGCCGTCTTCTCCGGCTACAGCCCATTGTCCGGATACTTTCAGGACTATTGTGGCGAATTCCACCGGTTCCCCGCTTCTCCTGTCCAGAACCCTGCCGGAGAAAGTATATGTACGGGCTATGCCTGCCAGAGGCAGAAGGAAGACGGCCATATATGTCAGTATCATTTTTTTCATCGCTGCAAAGGTATTCCGGAAACTCTCCCTTGTCCATAGCAATATGTTGGCATTATTTTCATCTGCATAGCCATATTTAGGTATTTTTCTCGGCGCGGAGGCCGTCTCATGCCGGCAGATGATGCTTGCATCTTGAGAAAATTGTCTACTTTTGTGGTTCAATCAAGTATTATTCAACAGAAATATGATTAAAAGAACATTTCTGGGCCTTGCCCTTATTCCGGCGGCTCTCATGATGTCTCCGGTTGAGTCCGGGGCCTGTACTAATGTGCTTGTGACTAAAGGTGCGAGCGCCGACGGCTCATGTATGGTGTCTTATGCGGCTGATTCACACCAGCTTTACGGAGAGTTGTATTACCGTCCTGCCGCGGACTGGAAGAAAGGGGAGATGCTCAGGATATATGAGTGGGACACAGGAAAATACCTCGGAGAAATTCCGCAGGTGCGCCATACTTTCCAGACAGTGGGGAACATGAATGAGCATCAGCTCATCATCGCTGAAACCACATACGGCGGCCGGGCGGAGCTCTACGACAGCACCGGCATAATGGACTATGGGTCTCTCATATATGTGGCTCTGCAGCGTGCAAAGACAGCCAGGGAGGCAATAGAAGTGATTGTAGATCTGGCAGATACCTATGGGTATTATTCAAGTGGAGAGTCCTTCTCCATAGCCGACAAAAACGAGGTGTGGGTGATGGACCTCATAGGCAAGGGCATGAAAATGGAGAAAGGGAAGAATGTCAACAGAGGGATAGTCTGGGTGGCAAGACGGGTGCCGGACGGCTATATCTGTGCCCATGCCAACCAGTCACGTATAAGTACTTTCCCTCTTGATGACCCTGAGAACTGTCTCTACGCCCCGGATGTCATCTCATTTGCCCGTGAGATGGGATATTATGAAGGCCCGGATGAGGACTTCAGTTTCTGCGACGCCTACAATCCTCTGAATTTCGGAGGAATGAGAGGCTGTGAAGCCAGGGCATGGGCGGCATTCAACATCTTGTGCGACGGACGTTTTGAGTATGAGGACGAACATGGCAATCTGATAGGGCATGATGCCTATGAATATATTGACTATGCCATGGGCTATGACAAGACCAGAAGATTTCCTCTGTTTGTAAAGCCGTCGCGTAAGATTACGGTCAAGGATGTAGCGGATGTGATGAGAGACCATTACGAGGGGACCCCGATGGACATGACACAGGATATAGGGGCCGGCGGGAATGCTCTCCCGTACAGATGGCGTCCGATGGAGTTCGAATATGACGGCAAGACCTATGTCAATGAGAGGGCAATAGCCACCCAGCAGACCGGATTCTGGTTTGTTGGCCAGTCCCGTGGCTGGCTTCCTGATATGATAGGCGGAATCATATGGTTCGGGACAGACGATGCGGCGACATCATATCTCACCCCGGTGTATACCAGCGTGACCGAAGTGCCTGAGTGTTTTGCAGAGGGCAACGGGAGCATGCTTGAATATTCTTCGACATCAGCCTTCTGGATGTGCAACCGTGTAGCCAACGCATGTTACAGGATGTATGATGTGATGGCCCCGACAGTCAGAGAGAAAATCGATGCATTTGAGAACGCGCAGATGGTTGCAGTGCAGGAGATTGACAGACAGGCACTCAAAGAGTATGAGAGGGAGGCTGCCGCACCACGGAGACAGATACGCAGAAATGATGCTGCCGGACTTGTGGCAGACCGGTTTGCCAATACAAGGCAGATACTGACGGACTACTCTGTCAATACCGCGCAGCAGATTTTCAATGACTGGACGGAACTTGAGATATTCCTTCTGTTGAAATATATGGATGGAAATGTCAAAGGGCAGAATCCTGACGGCTCGTTCATCACCAACGGCTATGATGACGGTATTCCTGGGGAAATCACCAATCCTGGCTATACCGAAAAATGGAAGGCGTCTGTCGCCAGGGAGCATGGTAAGGTGCTTGAAGTGGTTGAATGACTCGCCAAGGTGTTCAAAAGGCCGGACAGGTGATGTCCAGGGTACATTTCTACAGGGATGAGTAAAAACGTCATATTTTTGCTTCTGTTGCTGGCGGTCTGTATCCCGCTTCATGCAGATGAAGGCATGTGGATGGTCAACTCCATATCGGATGCCCTTGAAAAGAAGATGCAGGAGCGGGGACTCAGGCTTTCAGCCGGAGAAATCTATAATGCTGATGCGGAGGGGGCGTCTCTTGCAGATGCTGTCGTGTCTCTGGATTTCGGCTGTACCGGAAGCATGATTTCATCGCAGGGGCTTCTTATCACAAACCATCACTGTGCCTATTCTGACATACATTCTCTGAGTACACCGGAGCATAATCTGCTTGAGGACGGGTTCTGGGCCATGACATCATCCGAGGAAAGGAATATTCCCGGGAAAAAGGCCTGGTTCCTGAAAAAAGTTGTCGATGTGACCGGAGAGGCAGAGGCCATGCTTGCTGAGGCGGAGGCTGCGGGGCACCGGCTTGGCTCCAGAAAACTTGCATGGTCGCTGGAGAAGAAATACAGGGATATCACCGGGTATGAGGCATCGTTGGGCACCATGTGGCGCGGGAAGAAATACTATATGGCCTTGTATGAGGTCTACCGTGATGTGCGACTTGTAGCGGCTCCGCCTGTGAGTCTCGCTTCTTTCGGAGGCGATATCGACAATTGGGAATGGCCACAGCACAAATGTGATTTTGCCCTTTACAGGGTCTATGCGGCACCTGACGGGACTCCGGCTGACTATTCGCCGGAGAATGTCCCGATGCAGCCTGCCGCTGTCCTCGACATCTCTCTTGACGGGTATGCTCCGGGGGACTTCACTATGGTCATAGGGTATCCGGGCCGGACTGACCGCTATTCATCTTCGTACAAGACAGCCTTCGAGACAGGAGTGACACTTCCGGTGTCCAATGCCATAAGGGAAAGACAGATGGCCCTCATCAGGAAATGGATGGATGCGTGTCCTGATATAAGGCTTAAATATTCAGACTATTATTTTTCACTCAGCAATATTCAGGAGAACGACGAGGGCAAGGTCTATTGTTGCCGCAGGTTTGATGTTGCGGGAGAAAAAGTTGCGGCAGAAGACTCTCTGCAAGAATGGATTGAGTCCTCTGCCGGGAGGCAGTCAAGATGGGGAGGCCTGCTTGGCGGTCTGTCCCGGACGTACCGGGATGTCTCTCAGATTGAGAAGGCCTTGACAGTATATCGGGAGACTGTGGTGCGTGGAACCCGTCTTGCCAGGGCCACATACCGCCTTGGACTGTTGAAAAATCAAGTGCTTGAAAGTTGCGGCATTGCTCCCCGCAGGGCAATAGACAGTATCCCTCCTTCAGACAAAGAACTCTCCTGTTGCGCAGAATACCGGTTCCGCGGCAAAGACTATACGTCCGTCATGGGCTTTCTGCTTAAAGACTATGAGGGGCTTGACCTGAGGGTAGAAAGGGATCTGTTCAGATATGCAGTGGAAGAATTTTATGCGTCTTTCGACAGTGTATTCTGGGGCCCTTACCAGAAAGAACTCTATAGGAAATACCTTGGCACGCAGGCTTCCCTTCCCGACACGCAGGCTTCCCTTCCCGACACGCAGGCTTCTCTTTCTGGCACGCAGTCCTCTCTTCCCGACACAGCAGTTTCCAGTAAAGAAGTCCCAGAAGTCCGCAGCCGCGGTCTCGATGCCTTGTGTTCGGCCATATGGGACAGCAGTTTTCTCACTGACACTGCAAGACTGGACGCCTTTGTTTCAGAAGGACATACTGTCGATGAGTATCTTGCCGACCCGCTTTACCGGTTTATACAGGATATCAGGATTGCCGACCTGAACAGGCTTTCTGCCGGAAAAGAGGGCCGGCCCGGCCTTTCCGCACTTTCGAAGGAGTATGTGCACGCGCTTTATTCCATGCGCCTTGAAAAGGGGGAAGAGCAATACCCGGATGCAAATTCTACCATGCGCATCACCTACGGGACGGTAGGAAGTCTTGTCCCAAGGGACGGGGTGACTTGCCTGTGGCGTTCGACGGCAGCGGGGATACTGGAGAAATACGACCCGACGAGATATGAGTACCGGCTTGATTCCCGGCAGAAGCATCTTTTTGAAGATGGAGACTGGGGCAGATGGTCCTGTCTGTATGACGGCAGTGCTTTCTTGCCGGCAGATAATGTTTCACGGGGTACATCCGTGTCTGATGCCGGTTGTCTGGCTGCAATTCCCGGGGCGGCTGCACCGGCCTCCAGGATGTATGTCAATTTCCTTACAGATAATGATATCACTGGAGGAAATTCCGGAAGTCCGGTGCTGAACGCTGACGGGAAACTCATCGGGCTTGCATTTGACGGCAACAAGGAATCCCTTGCCAGTGATTTCAGTTATACCCCAGGTTACAACAAGTGCGTCTGTGTCGATATCCGTTATGTCCTGTGGACACTTGACCGCTATGCCGGCATGACACGCATCATCTCTGAACTTGGCCTGTGACAGAAAGTCTTTTTTGGGTCCGGCGTGTTGCCCGTTTTGCTGTCTTGCGCTCTCTGCCCGGCTTTATGACGCTGTCCGGCAGTTTGTCCATTGTTCTTTTATGATTTATTGATAAATTTGCAGAATGCATATTGAACGGGGAAAGATGAAAATTTTCATGAAGTCAGCATTGTGCCTTCTGGTGTCAGTCATGCCGCAATATTTTCTGCAGGCACAGGAGCCGGAAGAGCCGGATATGATTGAAATCGCTGAAAACGAAGCGGACAGGCTGCAGAATCTTCTTGACCTGGACGGCGGACAGTTGTTCTATGTCGATTCTACGCTGAAGCATGACTATATGGCCATGCGCGAAGAAATGAAACGGCTGGAGGCGGCAAAGGTGTCAAATACATCGATGTATATTTCCGTGCAGGACAAATGGATGGAGGCGATCGACCAGTCCTTTGTGAAGATTTTCAATGAAGAGCAATGGGAGACATACCTCAAGAACGGGGCGGCCAAGCAGCAGAAGGCCAGGGCAAAGAGAAAGGCTAAGGCAGAGGCTGCGCTGGAAAAACTCAGGGGAAGGTAGAGTCTGTCCCGGGATGCCGTAACAGTAGAAATTTTTATTGACGGAGGTCATATGAAAGAGAAAATTGATGCTCTGCTTGCTGAAATTGAGTCACTTGCATGCAAGACGGAGAAGGATATAGAGGACGCCAGGGTGCGTCTGCTCGGGAAGAAAGGGGAAATTACCAGGCTCTTTGACGAGTTCAGGTCTGTCGCACCGGAACTTAAACGGGAATACGGACAGAAACTCAACCAGTTGAAAAATGCAGCCCAGGCGAAAATCGAGGCATTGAAATCCTCTGCAGAAGAAGGGGCCGGGACATCGGCTTCTGCCTATGACCTTACCATGCCAGGCGAGCCGTTTCCTCTTGGCTCCCGTCATCCGGTGTCTATTGTCAGGGAGGAGATTATAGAGATTTTCCGTAAATTCGGCTATAATGTTGCAGAAGGGCCTGAGATAGAGGATGACTGGCATGTTTTTGAGGCTCTGAATTTCCCTCCGGAGCATCCGGCAAGGGATATGCAGGATACATTCTTCATCACGTCGGGCAACAATCCTGTACTGTTGAGGCCCCACACTTCATCTGTCCAGGTAAGGGCGATGGAGACCATGCCTCTCCCTATCCGCATCGTATGTCCTGGCCGGGTATTCAGAAATGAGGCCATTTCTGCCCGGGCACACTGTATTTTCCATCAGGTCGAAGGGCTGTATATTGATGAGAATGTGACTTTCGCCGACCTCAAGCAGGCAATCCTGCTTTTTGCGCGTGAAATGTTCGGTCCAGATGCGCAGATCAGGATGCGTCCGTCTTATTTCCCGTTCACAGAGCCGTCTGCCGAAGTGGATGTCAGTTGCAATATATGCCATGGCAAAGGATGCAACATCTGTAAAGGAACCGGCTGGCTCGAAATTCTCGGCTGCGGCATGGTAGACCCTAATGTCCTTGAGGCTTCAGGCATCGACAGCAAGAGATACAGCGGATTCGCATTCGGAATGGGGGTTGAGCGTATTGCCATGCTCAAATGGCAGGTCAAGGATCTGCGCAACTATTTCGAGAACGACATGCGTTTCCTCCGCGAGTTTGAGACATCAATATAGTTTCCGGATTCAACATAAGGTCATGAACATAGACTTTGACAAGACGGAACTTTCCGTCATTCCCAATTTCAAGGGTGGAGAGAAAGAACTCCGCGCCAGAATGTTCTTTGACGGGACCAACCGCATCATGAAAGCCTGTCTTGTCCCCGGGGCGTCGATAGGGATGCATACGCATGATGACAGTTGCGAGGTCATTTTCATCACGTCCGGCCGGGGCTCGGTGATTATGGACGGCGTGACTTCCCCTGTATATGCAGGACTTTGCCATTATTGTCCGCAAGGGCATACACATAGTCTTATCAATGATTCGGATGCCGACCTGGAGTTTCTGGCAGTTGTGCCGAAGCAATAGTCAGAGGGAAGTTGCAGGAAAGAAAGACTGGAAGTAAAAAATTTTTTGGAGATAAAGAAAATATCCCTATCTTTGCAATCCATTCTTCGGGACAGGTTTCAGAAGAAGATAAAAGTTCTTTCGAAGAAAATACGGAAAATTTGCGGAAATAGCTCAGTTGGTAGAGCACAACCTTGCCAAGGTTGGGGTCGCGAGTTCGAGTCTCGTTTTCCGCTCTAATTTCAGCCTCACTTCGGTGGGGCTATTTTCGTATATATCAGTTGGTTATGCTGCTCTGGCGTGGCTGTGGTGTCGTTCCAGTCTGTTCTTGGCTTCGCAGCGAAATCTTGGGAAATCGGGAGAAACGAGGGCGATTTCGGGGGTTTACTTACCCTTACATTTACCCCAATCTTTACCCCTGTCCATATAGGTACATTTCGTTTGCTCATATTATAACAGTATGAGTATCAATATAAAAATCGTTCAAAGGAAAGATAAGACAAGTAAATCAAATGCCGCTCCGATACATATAAGATTTACCCTTAAAGGCAAAGTACGCTATCTTGCAACAGGAATTGTACTTCCTCTTGACGCATGGGATGATTCCGAGCAGCATATTGTCTCCACATATCCAGATTCCGATGCCTTGCAGATGCAGATAACGGCAAAGAGACTGGAGATAGAGAAGAAAATTCAACGACTTGAAGCACTTGATGCAGATGTCAATTTCGATACCCTGTTCGGTCAGAAAAGCAGGTATATCAACTGCACCATATCCGAATACTTCCAGCAGCAGATTGACTATCTGAAAGGCATAGGCAAGGTAGGTACGGCTGGCAAATACGAGACCTGCAAAAGTCTTTTGGAACAATGTGGTTTGGGAAAGAAGCGGTTCGAGCAGGTGGATTTGCAATTTCTGCAGGACTTTGAAGCATACATGACCAGAAAAGGCAACAGCAGCAACAGTCTTGCGACCTCATTCAGTGTACTTCGTGCGGTATATAACAAGGCTGTCAAGCAGAAAGTATTTGCAGAGACGGATAATCCATTCAAGCAATACAACATTGGAAGATTCTGGAAACCTACCCGAAAGAGGGCAATAACCAAAGAGGATGTGCAGAAGATACAGTCGCTTGAACTTCCAGAAAGCACTGAATCATACTCGCTCTCATTCGCACGGGACATATTCCTGTTCAGTTATTGTGTGGCAGGGATAAACTTCAAGGATATAGCCACATTGCGGTACAGTGACATCCAGAACGGCAGAATCTACTACCAGCGGCACAAGACAGGCAAGGAACTCAACAGCCCGATACTTCCGCAGACAAGGGCAATACTGGAAAGGTATTCCAAACCAGACGCAAGTCCCGATGACTATATCTTCCCGATACTCGATAGGCATATCCATAAGAGCGAACAGCAGATTTGCAACCGTGTCCATAAGGTAATTGGCCATGTAAACGCCAACTTGAAACGGATAGCGGAAATGGCTGGCTTGCATGTGAATCTCACGACCTATGTTGCACGACACACATTTGCAACCGTCTTGAAAAGGTCTGGAGTGAATATAGCGATAATCAGCGAAAGTCTCGGGCATTCCGACCTTGAAACCACACAGATTTATCTCGACAGTTTCGAGAACTCCCAGATAGACGAAGCAATGAAGAATCTGCTGTGAATCTTCTGTATAGCCATTTCAATTTCCAAAAAATCCAAACAATACGGGCAGGTGAAATATCCTGTCCTTTTCTGTTATATATACTTGACAACCAATTAAAATCAAAGCATTATGAACAATCAATTTATCCCCTATCAGCGGCTCGAACTGAAGGACATGAGCACAGAGAAAATCATCAGCATCATCAGAGTGGCTGCAAAGAACTATGATGATACCTCAATCATTCTAACCCCTCGCATAGACCAGAACGGACAGGCATACTACTGGACAGGATTTCGTTATGGTGGATGTACTGAACTGGACTTCAAATTGCCACTCAACAAGGAGATAGAAGCCTTTATCCTCTGTTTACTGTTAAAGGGCAGAGACGGTATGATTGATGTCGGCAACTTCACTCCAGACCCGACAATGACACACGGCATAAACTGGCTGCAATCCCACATGTACCGTCATTTGGAATACTGTCAAGGTCTCAAAGACTTTATCAGAACAAGCAACGGCAGAACATTCCAGAACAGGAAACTGACATTCCCGTATGGAAGCATAGTATATTCGCAGGAAATCAAGGATGTATTTTCAACGCAGCCACAATGAGGGTCAAGCAGGCATATCCATATAAAGACAAGGGGACATCCCGATAAAGGACATCCCCATGTTTTTCATAGATTTTCGACAGGACTATGCTGCCGTTTCGGTAGATTCTTTCCTTTTCTCTGGCTCATAATCCAGAACGAACTGCATTGCATCCTCCGAAACAAACTTGTCCTTATAAAGGATGTAATCGTTTCCAATGGCAGAGCGGATTCCGTATTTCATGACATTGTTCCTCATCCCTACACCGAGAAAGATGATATGGGTTGCAAGAGTGGTCGGGTCAATTCCGAGGTCGGAACATTCTTTCCCAAATTTACGGCTGTCCAGCAGCACATTTACTTCGTCCATATAATCAGCCCAGAACTTGACGGCATCGGTCGTGATTGTAGGGATGAAATGTTCCAGGCACTCCAGTTTAACCCTATTGTCCTTATGCAACTGATTCTCGAAAGTCCGTCTGGCTTTAGTGATTACAGCCCAGAACTGTGACCTCGTTATCTTGCTTCTCTGCGGTCTTGCTGATTCTACTGTTTTTGCTTGTGCAGCATTTGTGGAATCTGTCGAATTTACTACATTTGCATTTTCGATTTCTGAAAAATTTGTTTTCATAAGATATTCTCCTATAATTAATTAAATTAAACATAAAACATACTTTGTTATCGATAACGAGAGCAAATGTCTAAAAAACGCAGGAGAATCAAGATTCATAGGAGTACCCGACAGAAGCGCAGTGTATGGTGTACCGCTATAATCAGAAGCCAGCCATAGTGTTAGGGTCGAAATTCTTGTATTTGGACATAAGACTTTTTATGAAATTTTCGTTTCTGCTGTCCGTGTAGCGCATGAGATTCAGACAAAGGACAATGAGCCTGTTGATGCTGTATGACTTTTCGTCCTTTTCATCGAACTCCGAGACATCGAGACATTTCCTTGCACGGAGGTCTGGAAGATTCATCGTCCCGAACAGGTATTTGAGCATGTCCATGGCAATCCAAGCCTTTCTTGTCGGGGCATAGGTAACCCTGTCATCTGTGGCAAACAGGTCAAACTCCGCATCGTCAAGAGGAATTTCCAGCCCAGTTCCAGCACCAGATGAATCGAACCCGCAGTGCAGCGAATCTTTCTGGAGAAGCATATCTATGCAATGTACGAGGTTTGCAATGAGTGCCCTGCCATATATCCTTACAGGCTCTTTCCTTACATACTCCTGTGTACTTCTGCCGTTCATTTCCCCGAACACCACTCTTTCTGATTCCAGAGTAAACCGTCTTGCATCGGAAAGGCTGTCACGGAGATTGAGCAACTGCTGCCTTACCGTTTCTGGACTTCTCTTTGCGTTGGTGCATTTCTTCTCCGTAAGATAATACACGAACATGACACCGTAATAAAGGGCTTCCTTGTCTATCTGGAGAATCTTCTTCCCGTCAGAAGTCTGCATTCCGCCACTGCCTATCCGTTCATTGTAGGCATCCACGATGTCCATAATCTCCCTGTTGTCGCAGAACTGGCTGAAAGAGCATGGGAAGTCATAGTGGTGGCATCCAGCGACTATCCCCATAAACCATGTCACCACTTCTGGGAAGTCACCGCATATCTCCCCGTCTTCTTCATAAAGGTCTGGAGGGGCATATCTGCTTGCAATGTCAAATACATAATTAAGTCTGTCCATGTCTGTGATGTTTTGCTTCCAAAGATAGCCAATAAAAACAGAAGCAGACAGACCTAAACGGTATCAAACCAAACCGAATACATGATTCAAGCATATAGAACATCTCTCAATACACAGAAAAATTTGTCCAAATAGGACATAAAACAGAGTTTTCTTGTACATACATCGCATGAAACACCATCTTCTTGTCTAAAATACTCATGAAAGACGGAAAATTTGTCTGAAATTCGCATAAACACACTGATTCAGCATATAAAACATATAGGACATAGGAATTTCTGGTCTCAATCGTACCTTAAAACATGGTTTCATGGTCTTTACAGTACCCAAAACACAGGAATCGGCAACAAAACATTGTCAGAAACCGAGACACAGGAACATCTAAACAGACAGGAAGCATAATACCGATTCCAGATAAAGCAAGAATCCAATCTGATTCCAGACAATCATACAGTCGAAGAAGATTCCAAAACAAATTCCAGAATCTTCTGGGGACAAAACCGATGAACATACGGGCAGTTAAAGGACAATACCGACAGAACATCCAGACAGGTATCCTCCAACCCTATTAAGACATGCCGAAACGCACCAGATGTGTCCTCCAGAGCCGAGGTGATACCACTGCTGTCCAAGTTGCAACCTCTTGATTTTTAATGGATTTTCATTTGGAAGTGTCGGAAAATTTTCATAACTTCGTGTAACGAAATCCAGATAAGGAGTGCCTAATCTGGGCACAGGCTGATTCCGACAATGGCCACAGGACAGCCGTCTCATATGCGTAAAGATACATCATACCAAAGGGAAAGCACGGAAAATGCTGTTCCCTTTAAGTATGTCCTTGAGTACCACATTTTTTGAGTTGCGGAATCAGACACAAGACACTCCCGAAAGCGAATCCAGTCAAATTGACACCAGCCAGACATGGAATCAAAGGCACGAGCAGTCCACGGGAGCAATCATAAGAGATTCATATATAAGAGATTGTTTATTATATACTTAAAACATAAAATCATGCGGAAAAATATGTCAATGTGTTTCCCTACAACAACGGGAAAAGATGTAGAAGATGCACAGAACGGTGCAATGGTAAAAGATTATGCTAATGATAAAAATTTTAGAACAATGAGTATTAAATCAACCAAAAACCAAACAAGTACAGATTCCAGAATGACAGAAGAAACGGCAAAGGCTCTCATAGGGCTAACCAGAGAATTATATGTAAACAACAAGATGAAAAGACTGTCTGCAAGACCATACATGGATTCAACGGGATGTGCATACATCCATATAAACATGAAATGTGCAAGCGACTGGTATGAGTTCAACATACCGCTCAATGAGGAAACGGCAGAATATATTGTCGGACTTCTCGCAGACGAGGATGTGTTACCGCTGTCTAAAGTACACGATTTCACAGCAGGAGGACTGGATGAATATGAGGAATATCTGAAACAGGAAGCAGAGCAATATGCAAGGTCAGTCAAAAGAACTGGAAATGAAACCATATACAGTTTCCGTAAAGGTGAAATCATATACAGCGAAAACCTAACAGCCACTGGAAACGAATAAGATTAAATGGAAAGATACGGGAGAGTTGAAACATACTCTCCTGACTTATGATTCATGTTAACCGAATAAATGATAATGTATTATGAATAAAACAGAAATATCGTGGACAGACTATTCATGAAACCCAGTCACAGGATGCACACAGTGTTCGGCAGGATGCAGGAACTGCTATGCAAAGGAGATAGCCGAGCACAGACAGGGAAAAGATTTCAAGGTGAAATTGCACGAGGACAGGCTGCATGCCCCGTATGGAGAGAAGAAAGGCGGACTTGTATTCGTATGCTCCATGTCCGACCTGTTCCATGAGGATGTGCCGTCCGACTTCATAGACCGAGTAATGGCGACAATAAAGTCAGCGACACAGCACACCTACCAACTGCTGACAAAGAGACCAGAAAGGATGTCTGAATACTTCTCTGCAAGGGCAGTTCCAGACAATGTATGGATTGGTACAACCGTGGAGAATGCGAATTACAGATACCGCATAGACATATTGCGAAAGATAGAAGCCAAGACGAGATTCCTGTCATGTGAGCCATTGGTCGGAGACCTCGGAGAGATTGACCTGTCTGGAATCGGACTTGTGATAGTCGGAGGAGAACAGACCAGCGATTTCAGCAAGGCAAGACGAATGAGAAAGGACTGGGTGCTGGACATAAGGAGACAGTGCGAGGAACATGGTGTAATCTTCCACTTCAAGCAATGGGGAACAGTCGGAGAGGACGGAGTAAGGAGAGAGTGTGAAGCCAACGGGCACGAACTTGACGGAGAGACCTATCGTGAACTTCCAGACAGGTACGAACAGCAGCTGTCGCTATTCTAACCGCATACAGGGAGAGACACCGTATCTACCATATTTTTTGAGTCGCGAAATTCAAAGTCTATATAAAACATATTTCATAACTCAAAAAAAAGTGGTAAACGGCAGCGACAAGAGATACGACTGGAAATCAGTCCATTTAACATGACAACAAAAAGTACGCATATAGAGAACATGAACAAACACGGAACTCCAGACAATCCAGAATCGGCAAAGAAGCCAGACACGAAGATAACAGCCCCCGAGGGAGCAAGATACCTCACGGACTGAATGGAAGAGATACCAGCGAACTGCATATTGAGCAAGGGAACGACAGGATGCGGTGCGACTACACTGGCAACGGTGCAGAATATACCTACACTGATAGCGATGCCGTTCGTAGAACTTATAGACAACAAGGCACAGCAGTTTCCAGACAACAGAAACGGGAGACCAGTCCTGCTTCCCATATACGGTGAGGGAGACAAGACAAGGGAGATACGGAAGTATATGGACAGACATGGAGACCTGCCGAAGATAGCCACCACCTACGATTCAGTGCCGAAAGTATGCAGCATACTGGATTCACTGGGCTATGACCCGTACGGGAATATGCACCTATGCGTGGACGAATGACATACACTGTT
>JADIMB010000045.1 GCA_017694995.1 Candidatus Cryptobacteroides faecavium
ATGAAAATGAGAAAGACCATATTATATATAATATTGACATTGGCGGTTCCTGCCCTGATCTCCATGCCGGCCGGGGCCCAGGATTCCAGGCAGAGGACAGTGCTGACTATAGTGCAGGACGCACTTGCGCAGCTTCCGGTCCGGAATGCCGCAGACCTTGACAAGGAGATGGCCGACATAGCGGCTTCCGCTCCGGAGTCGGTGGAGATACTGGCTGGCATGCTCTCTCCTGCCGGGCAGGGACAGAATTCCCCGGTGGAATACGCCCTGAACGGGATTGTTAATTATGCAGGCAGTCCGGAGAATGCCGGATGCGCCGCTTCGGTAAAGGAAGGGCTCGCCTCTGGTATCAGGAACAACGGCGATGTGACTGCCAGGTCCTTCCTGCTCACTCTGCTCGGCAGGATTGCTACAGAAGAAGACATCCCTGTCTTTGTCTCGTATGCGGATGATGCGCAGCTCGGTTCCGTGGTGGTGGGGGCGCTGTCCGGCATCCCCGGAAGCGGGGACGCCATAATAGAGCTGATGAAGACGGACGGGGCTTCCAGGCCTCTGCTTGCGTATGCTGCAGCCCGGATGGGCCTTGCCGGGGCGGAGCCGTATCTGACAGCATGGATAGAGGAGCTCGGCTCAGATGCCGTGAAGGATTCCGATCCGTCCAGTGCCGCCGACACCCCTGACATGAGGAGCTACCTCAATGCTCTTGCACAGTGCGGCTCGTCGGCCTCTCTGAAGCTTCTTGAGAAAACGTCCGTGTATTACTATGTCACGCTTCTCGGCCGTGTGGCCGGACTTGGGGATGTGAAAACAGCGGCAGCCGGAGCGAGGAGACTGCTCAAATCAGATGACACCAATATACGTTGCGCCGCCCTCGAGGTACTTGTATCGGCGCAGGGTGAAGGTGCGCAGAAATATATCCTTGACGCTGTCCGGAAGGGTGAAAGGGAATACCGCTGCGCCGCTTTGAGCTATGCGACAGGTCTTGCCGGAAGCTCTGCCGCGTTTATGGACGGCATAAGGCGCCTTTTCCCTTCGCTTTCCGACGAAGCCATGACAGACGTTGTTAACTGGGCCGGGGACAATTGCATTTCCGGACTTGCAGACGAGGTAGTCAGATGTATCCCGGCTGCCCGTGTCCCGGATAAGATAGAGCCGTCTGCCTCGCTTGCAGTTGCAGCCATCCGTGCCGCCGGGAAGCTCGGAGGCGACTCCGCCGCCGATGCGCTGGTGGCACAGCTTGCCGGAGATGCCGATTATGCCCGCGTGGCATACGGCGCCCTCCTGTCCTTTGACGGGGATATCCGGGAAAGGCTGGCCGGGGTGCTGGAAGCCGGAGGAAATGCTCTCCAGCATGCCCTCGGCATTGCAGGCACCAGGAGGATGTCTGCCCTTTCTCCTGAGGTCTTTGCCCTGCTCGGCTCTGATGACAGTATGGTCCGCAAGGCCGCCTACCAGGCCCTGAAAGGAGTGGTGACTCCTGATGACTGCTCCCGTCTAGGGGAGTTGCTGGAAGCGGCGGATTCGGAATTCAAGATATCTGCCCTGCAGGATGCCCTGTGCAATGCGCTCTCATCCCTTCCATCCGGTGCCCAGTATGAAAAGGTGATGTCCCTGATCGGGGCGGGTGCAAGGCCGTCTCTTTATTACCCTGCCCTCGCCCAGGCAGGCAACAGGGAGTCCGTTGATTATCTCAGCAGTGCTTATTCGTCAGGTGAATACGCAGATGAGGCGTTCTCCGCCCTCATGTCAGTAGACGGTATGGATGCAGCCGATGTCCTCATGTCTATAGCGGGAGAGGGCCAGGGCAGGTCTTCTGCGGCTCTGACCCGCGTGGTAGACCTGGTGGCCGCGTCCGGACTCGATGACATGTCCAAGGTGTCCAAGTATTCCGAGGTCTTGAAACGCACATCCGACCCGGATGTCCGGAACAAGGTGCTGGCGGCTCTTTGCTCCACGCCTGTGATGCCGGCATTCCTCATCGCCAGCCGTTATCTTGACGACTCAGGGACAGCCTACAATGCTGCGGCCGCAGTGAAGACCATCGCGGCCAAGACTACGGACGAGATAGATTACCATGCGCTTAAGTCCGCACTGGAAAAGGCAATTGCGATATATTCCGCAGCCGGAGGAGCTGATGACGGGTATGCAGTAGATGAGATAAGGAAGATGCTGGCGGGACTGCAGCCTCCGTCAGTGAGATTCGTCCTCCCGGAAGATGAAGCCAAGGCTGGATACGAGGTCCTTTTCGACGGCACTGACCTGTCGAAATGGACAGGTGACATGGATGGCTACACACCTGTCAACGGGACTATTTTCGTGACAGCCGGATATGGTGACTCGCGTAACCTTTATACGAAGAAGGAATACAGTGACTTCATCCTGAGGTTTGATTTCTGCTTTGTCAGGCCGGGAGTCAACAACGGTGTCGGCATCCGCACCCCTATGGGCAAGGACGCTGCCTACTGGGGCATGTGCGAGGTCCAGATACTGGATCATGACGATCCTATATATAAAGGCCTGCATGAATATCAGGTGCATGGTTCCGCATACGGTATCATCCCTGCAAAAAGAGTGGTCCACAAACCTTTGGGAGAGTGGAACAGCGAAGAGATAAAGGTCGTCGGGGACCGTGTGACAGTCACTCTGAACGGGGAGGTCATTCTGGACGGGGATCTAAGGGAAGCCTGCCAGGGGCACAATGTCGCTCCTGACGGAAGCGGCTATAACCCGTATACCACTGACCACAGGAACCACCCTGGAATGTTCAACGAGAAAGGCCATGTGGGTTTCCTCGGACACGGCGCCGGAATCAAGTTCCGCAATGTAAGGATCCTGGACCTGTCGGAATAGCACTTCCCCGCCAGGTCCCGCTTCGGTGCATGCCGGATGCATGTAACGGAAAAATGTTTATCTTTGAAAAATTTTTGCATTATATAATAATATGAAAACCAGTGGTATTTTGATGATTGCGGCTGCAGGGGCGCTCCTTGCAGGCTGTGCCGGCACTTCAGATGTCACCCGGATCTCCGGGAAAGTGACGGTGGATGCCGTTGATGAAGTGAATGTTGTGGTTCCGGAAATGGAAATAGATACTCTCGTGCCTGTAAAGGACGGTAAATTCTATGTCGAGGTTCCTGCCAATCCACGGACTTTCGGCAGCATTGCGGCTGCAAGCTACGGTGTCCAGTTCATTCCGGACGGGACAGAGATAGATGTGGTCATTGCAGAGGAGTCTACGGCTACGTCCAGGAAACCGGGGTCTGTCCAGTCCAGGTTCTCCGCCTACCAGGAGAAAACAGGTGCCATCATGAACGACTTCAACACTGTGGCCCATTCGATAGTCGCGGATACGGCCCTTACCGAGGAAGAGCGTGAAGCCAAGCTGGATTCTAACTACAATGCTGTGACGACCTCGTTTGTGGACTTCAACAAGCAGGTTATCACCGAGAACAATGACAATGTAATCGCGCTTGTCGCGCTCCAGCAGGCTGCCATGCTGTCCGAGGATACAGAAACGCAGGATATGATCGCCCTGCTTTCACCTGCACTCCAGGAGACGGAAAGCGTAAAGGCCATGAAGGCTGATATCCAGACCCGCATCGAGACTGGCGAAGGCAAGATGTTCAAGGACTTCACCGTAGAGGATTCTGACGGAAAGACGGTCAAGTTCTCGGACTATGTAGGTAAAGGCAAGTATGTCCTGGTGGATTTCTGGGCGTCCTGGTGCGGACCGTGCAAGGCGGAGATCCCGAACATCCGGAACATCTATGACAAGTATCACAGGAAGGGGCTCGAGGTGCTCAGTGTCGCTGTTTGGGACCAGCCTCAGGCCACCAAGGATACTGCCAAGGTATACGGAGTGAAATGGCATCAGATCATTAACGCGCAGCAGGTCCCTACAGAGCTTTACGGCATCCAGGGTATCCCGCACATCATCCTTTTCGGCCCGGACGGGACTATCCTCAAGAGGAACCTCCGCGGTGAGGAGATTGAGGCGGAAGTGGCAAAGCATATCAAATAGCCCGCGCATTTGACTTTAAAAGAGAAAATAGCTTTATTCCCGCATTCCCCCGGGGTCTACAGATACTATGACTCCGAGGGGAATGTCATTTATGTGGGCAAGGCCAAGGATCTGCACAAGAGGGTCGCGCAGTATTTCGTGCCGCCGGAACGGCTTACACGCAAGACGGCGATAATGGTCTCGAAGATCGCAGACGCCCAGTATTCCGTGGTGGATACCGAAGCTGATGCGCTTCTGTTGGAGAACAACCTCATAAAGCAGTACAAGCCCAAATACAATATCCTGCTTAAGGATTCCAAGACCTATCCGTGGATATGCGTCAGCGCCGACGAGTACCCCAAGGTCTTCCTCACGCGCAGGATTGTCAGGGACGGCTCGAGGTATTTCGGGCCCTACAGTTCGGTCATGCATGCCAGGAACCTCCTGGAACTGTTCGCATCACTGTACCCCCTGCGCACATGCAACCTGAAGATTACATCCGAGGCCGTCCTGAGGGGAAAGTTCAGGCCTTGCCTGAACTATCATATCGGGAAATGCAAGGGATGCTGTATAGGGGGTATCTCTGTGCAGGAATACGGAAAGAACATAGAGGAGATTGTCCATCTTCTGAAAGGCGGTGGAAGGGAGATGATACGGCATTACAGGGACCTGATGACGCAGGCCTCCTCAGATCTTGACTTCGAGCACGCGGAAATCTACAAGCAGAAGATGCAGTCACTTGAGAAGCATTACAGCAAGTCCTTGATAATGAATACACAGATAGGAAGTGTGGATGTCTTTTCAATGGTTTTCGACTCAAATGAGGCCTACGGCAATTTCATGCGTCTGCGTGACGGGGCTGTAATCCAGTCCCTTAATCTGGGATTCAGGATGAATATCGAGGAGGACCAGGGGGAGGTGCTGAGTATGTTCATTGCCGAGATACAGTCCAAGTTCGGGGAACTGTCGAAAGAAGTCCTGGTCCCGTTCAAGCCGGGAGTGGAGATTGAAGGAGTGGATTTCAGGATTCCGGTAAGGGGGGACAAGCTCGCTCTTCTTGAACTCAGCGCCAAGAATGCCAAGGAGATGCGTTTCAATGCCCTGAAGCAGAAGGAGCATACGGATCCGGATGAATTCCGCCGCAAGGTACTGGAAGAGCTGCGCGACGCCATCGGCATGAAGGAACTCCCTGTGCATATAGAGTGCTTTGACAATTCCAATATCCAGGGTACCAGTCCTGTGGCTTCTTGTGTGGTGTTCCGCGACGGGGTGCCCTCCAAGAAGGACTACAGGCATTTCAACATCAAGACCGTGGTGGGTGCAAATGACTATGCTTCCATGAAGGAGGTCGTCAACCGCCGTTATTCAAGGATGCTGGACGAGGCTCCGGACGACCTTCCGCAGCTCGTGGTCATTGACGGCGGGAAAGGCCAGCTCGCATTTGCATACGAGGCCCTGGCCGAGCTTGGCCTGACGGACCGTCTTACCGTGGTAGGACTTGCAAAGCGGCTTGAGGAAGTTATACGTGTAGGGGACCCTTATCCTCTTTTCATAGACAGGAACTCCCAGGCGCTCAAGGTGCTGCAGCGCATCCGGGACGAAGCGCACCGTTTCGGCATCACGCATCACCGCAACAGGAGAAGCAAGGCCCAGATCGAGTCGGCTCTTCGGGAGATCAAGGGTGTGGGCGAGAAGACAGAGCAGCGCCTGATACTTCATTACGGCAGTGTGGCCAGGATAGCGGCAGCACCGGTGGAAGACCTCGGTACCCTTGTGGGCAAGGAGCTTGCGGAAAGGATTTCCGCATATCTGAACAGTCATCGGGATATCGGCGCCGGTCAGGATGAAATCTCCGGCGCTGTGCAGACAACGAAGCTTGAATTACATCATGAAGAAAAAACAGGACAGGATCCTTTCAGTTTATGACATATGCCTGATAGCAGGTATCGTGGTGACGAATATTGTCTATTCCGTTCTTTCCGGCACTGTGGACATCATAGGGTCCGCGGCAGGGATCGCGGGTGTCGCATGTGTCGTCCTTGTTGCGAAAGGCAGCATATGGAACTATGCTTTCGGGCTGGTGA
Source organism: Candidatus Cryptobacteroides faecavium (assembly GCA_017694995.1). Classification (GTDB taxonomy): domain Bacteria; phylum Bacteroidota; class Bacteroidia; order Bacteroidales; family UBA932; genus Cryptobacteroides; species Cryptobacteroides faecavium. The sequence goes on from JADIMB010000045.1 coordinate 6,085, forward strand.
ACGTCACTTTGTATGCCCTCATCTCATATAAGGCGGCATTATACGGTGATGCGGTGCTTAATGCCCTGTATTATCTGCCGATGCAGTTTGTGGGATGGTGGCAGTGGAGAAAAAGGGGGGCGGCAGTATCCAGGAATTCTTCCCCGGATCCGGGACGGGATGTCAGGGTGCGTGCCAGGAGAATGACCCCGCTGCAGCGGGCCGCCCTTGCTGTAGGGTCGGCGGCACTTGTATTTGCCGGAGGGGTTCTTCTGGAGCGTCTCGGTGATCCCCAGCCGTATAAGGATTCTGCCACCACAGTCTTGAGTATAATAGCGCAAGCGCTTATGGCTCTGGCTTTTATGGAACAATGGGCCTTGTGGATAATCACCAATCTCATAAGTGTGGTGATGTGGTCTGTATGTGTTGCCAGAGGGGACGAACATGCCGGACTTATGGTGGTCATGTGGGTCTTCTATCTCCTTAACTCATTGAATGGATTGAGGGTATGGTTTAACCTCAGTAAACGGCATGATTAACAAAAATTTTTATTTTCGGGATTTTTTTCTTACTTTTGCACCCGATTTATCAAACAGCAAATAGTGTATACAAAATAAACTTAAATCATTAATTAAATTTTTACTATCATGTCAGAAGTTGCAGATAAAGTAAAGGCAATCATCGTTGACAAGTTGGGCGTTGATGAGTCTGAGGTAACAGAGACAGCAAGCTTCACAAACGATCTCGGAGCTGATTCTCTTGATACAGTTGAGCTTATTATGGAATTCGAAAAAGCTTTCAACATCACTATCCCTGATGAGGCTGCCAGTGAGAAGATTTCAACTGTCGGTGATGCTATCTCTTATATCGAAAACGAGCTTAAGAAATAATTGAGCCTGTTTTGGAGATAATCCCGTATGGGGAATAAAAAAGTGGAATGAATCGATTCATTCCACTTTTTTATTGTCCTGTTTCAAGCCGCATCCCGGGCGGACATGGCTCATGGCGTTTATCTCCGCACTGAATATGTGACCTTCAGGTATGGCACGCGCCTATCCTCAAGCGGCCTGCTTTCATCCGTGTCTGCTTCCGGACCTCTCAGCACGGCCTTGTAATACCTGTCGCGGTCAAGCACTGTGGTAGTGCTGCTCTGGGAAGACTGGGCTGACTGCATGGCGCTGTAATATGCTGCCATGGTATAGTAGTCATAATAATTGTTGTACCCGTATCCTCCGTATCCGTATCCGCCATAGCCGTATCCGTATCCGCCGTACCCGTAGTTATACAGATTGTTGTAGTACATTGCATACTGCATATTCTGATAGTACTCGCTTGTCCCTTCCTGCTCTTCCTGCTGTTCTTCTACAGCCATTATCATGAACCATATGTCTTTTTCGGCATACTGCTCTGTGATGTCGGAGTCGGTTTCATCGTATTCGGGAAGACCTAGAATCTGCTGCATGTGGTAGCTGATATCTGGAGAGTACATACTTGTAGACCGGTCGATTTCACCGGTGTTCTCTGAGGATGAACTGGTGTCGGTGATACCTGCATAGCTTACGGTCTCCTCCCCGTTCTCCGTATTTGTGATGCGGCATGCAGGGCTGAGTATCTGCGGGAACAGGTCGACATCTTCATACGGCGTATTGCTGTCGTACGGCATTACGACTGTGGCTTTGTTGATTATCACGTCTGCCGGGTCTATCCCTTTGTCTCTGAGCATTTCTGTCAGCCTGTCTCTGAGCTCTCTCGCCCTTATCACGGGCTTTAACCCGCCTCCTCCGTCTACGGTTATCCCCGTCCCGCTGTACTCGGTCTCATCCAGGTCGCTGCTGCTGATGTTGAGTGCTGACTGAGGAGTAAGTGTCTCTCCTGAGTAGTAGTCCGTGGCGGCCTGGGTTATGGAGAAGTCCATGGCTCCGTACAGGAACATGAATGTGGTGTCTTCCACTACTCTGCCTTCGAACTCAGCACCTTGGACGGTGAGGGTCGCATATCCTCCCGAAAGGGTGTAGTCCGAGAGGTTGGCTCCTGTGGTGAGGGTGAACATGTTGATTCTTCCTCCGGAGGACGCCGGTTCGTCCGCCTTGATGATTATGCCAGGGAATACATTCTGTGTGAATGCCCCTACGGAGTCGTACACGGACGGCTCCGCCGCCTGAAGCTTTGCCAGGAATTCGGATGCCCACTCGTTCCTGAAGTCAAACGAGAGGGAATCCCCGCCGTCATATATGGCCGCATCCGCGATCATCTCACCCTGTCCTGGCTCGGAACTTATGTATCCGTCCGTGTCATCTGTAGGTTCCTGCAGGGCGTATACATATATGTCCTGAAGTATGCGCTTCTGGCTCGGGTCGATGTATGACAGGGTGTCCTTTGCCACGGCGAAATGGAACCTGGCCACTTTCCCTCCTTCCCCGAAGTCGTATTTTGCCGCCGGGATGAGAGAGAATGCGCTGCTGCGTGTGATGAGCTTGTTGTCCTCTGTGCGGATGGCCCCTATCGTCATGCGGGAAGAGCTGTAGCCGGAGAGCTCGGTCACGGGCTTCATGTCTATGCTTTTGATCGCGAACTCGTCAATATGTATGTCATACCTCTGGTCTGTCGGGATGAATCCGCTTCCCAGCTCTTCGTTGATGTCAACGCATGAAATCCCGCAGAATAATATGCAGAACATGGAGAACAGCAGGGCGGAAGCTGTCTTGATTTTCATTTTACAACTGGTCATAAAAACTGTTATAATCGTTGATGTACAAGCCGTCATTGTAGGATTCCTCATTGTACGGGAGGACTGGCAGTCCGCTTTCTTTGCAGAAATCCTGCACTCCTGCCGGAATATCTGCGGATCCCAGGATTATCCCGTCCGAGTATCCTGCCGCGAATTCGGCGAGCTCCTCGCCGGTAGGGCTGTCCGAGAGCCTGATCCCGTCCTTCTCGAGGCCTCCGTATGCGATCTTGTCTTTCAGGTCTCCGGGGAATGATATCCCGTTGATGTCATTGTAAATGGATAGGACTACCTTGCTTGAAGAGAAGATGGGGTCATCTATATAGACTTTCTTCAGGTAGGCCGGTAGAATATATGAAATCCAGCCCTGGCAATGTATGATGTCCGGGGCCCATCTGAGTTTCTTGACTGTCTCCAGCACTCCTCTGGCAAAGAATATGGCCCTTTCCCCGTTGTCCTGAAAAAAGTTCCCGGACTCATCGCAGTATACCTGTTTCCTGTGGAAATAGTCTTCATTGTCAATGAAATACACCTGCATGCGGGCTGCTGCGACAGAGGCCACCTTAATGACCAGAGGCCTGTCCACGTCGTTGATTATTATATTCATCCCGGAGAGCCGGATCACTTCATGCAGCTGGTTCTTCCTTTCATTTATACATCCGTATCTCGGCATGAATGACCGGATTTCCTTCTTTCTTTCCTGGATTCCCTGAGGAAGATACCTCCCGATATGTGCAATCCTGGACTCGGGCAGATAGGGGTATATCTCCGAATTCACGAACAGCACTCTTTTAACAGAATCTCCCATTTTCAAAATTAATAAGACAAAAACTCAACAAAGATAATAATTTCTTTTGATATTTCACTATCTTTGGCGCTGGTTTGTGATATTATGGGAAAAGGGGAAAACAACATAATCGGCCGCAGACTCGCCAATTCCTATCTGTCGTCTGTCATCAGCATAAGCCTGGTGCTCCTGCTTGTGGGCATTGCAAGCCTCCTGCTTGTGAATGCCAGGTCAGTATCCGACTATTTCAAGGAGAATATGCAGGTCTCTGTGCTTATGAAGCAGAATGTCAGCGAGAAGTCTGCCCGGCAGTTCCAGGACAAGCTCGACGGGATGCGCTTCATCAGGAGCAGCGAGTTCATTTCCAAAGAGCAGGGGCAGAAGGAGATGGCGGAGCTTCTTGGGGATGATTTCCTGAGTGTTTTCGAGACTTCCCCGATCCCGGTGTCCATCGATGTCACCCTGGATGCCGATTATGTCTCTGCCGACAGCCTGGAGATGGTCAGGCGCGAGATTTCGGAGTCATCTCTTGTGGACGAGGTGGTCTACCAGCGTTCACTTGTGGACGCTCTGAATGCAAACCTGAGCAGGATATCCATGGTGATAGGTGTTTTCATCATATTGCTTCTGTTCATATCGTTTGTCTTGATAAACAATACCGTCCGGCTGAATGTCTATGCCAGGCGCTTTACGGTCCATACTATGAAGCTGGTCGGCGCCACGAGGTCCTTTATCCGCGGCCCGTTCCTGGTGCAGTCGGTGTTCCAGGGGCTTTTCTCCGCCTTTATCGCGATTATCGCCCTGCTGGGTATCCTGTTTGTCATTAGGCGGGAATTCCTCCAGCTGTTCGCCATCTTCAGGCTTGAGCTCCTGCTTGCGGTTATGGGGATTGTCCTTGTTGCCGGCGTGCTGATATGCTTCATAAGCACATGGTTCGTCGTCGACAAGCTTGTGTCTTTGAAAAAGGATGAATTATATTATTGATTACACATGGAAAATTTTGCAATTACCCGCAAGGGTCTGAAACTTATGCTGGCCGGGCTTGCCGTCATGGTCGCCGGCTATGCCCTGATGGCAGGAGGCGGAAGTGACGACCCTCAGGTTTTTAACTATGCGATGTTCGGATTCAGGAGGCTTGTCGCAGCCCCTGTGGTGATAATAGCGGGCATAGTGACAGTAGTAGTATCAATAGTCCGGGTGTTCCCGGAAAACGGCAAACAGGAAAAACAGCAGTAAGATATGGAATGGTTTGAAGCGATAATTCTCGGTCTTGTGCAGGGTCTGACGGAGTTCCTTCCGGTCAGCAGCAGCGGTCATCTTATCATAGGCAAGGAGCTTCTGGGTGTCGAGGCCGCGGATGACCTGGTTTTCGAGGTGCTGGTGCATGCTGCGACTGTGCTCAGTACTATCATTGTCTTCCGCAGGCAGCTTTGGAGCCTGATTAAAGGCTTCTTCCGGTTCAAGTACAACGACCAGACGGACTATGTCCTGAAGATTTTCGTCTCCATGATTCCTGTGTTTGTCGTTGGGGTGTTCTTCAAGGATTTCGTGGAGGGGCTTTTCCAGTCCATATTTGTGGTAGGTGTAGCCCTTGTCTGTACCGCCTTGCTCCTGTTCCTGTCCGATATGACTTCAGGACCGCGGAACAAGGAGTCGCTGTCGGAGCGGAAAAACTACCGTAACGGCATTTCCTACTGGCAGGCTTTTGCTGTCGGGCTCGGGCAGGCTCTCGCTGTGGTCCCTGGGCTTTCCCGTTCAGGCACCACCATTTCCACGGGGCTGCTGTGCGGGGTGAGACGCGATGTCATGGCGCAGTTTTCGTTCCTTATGGTCATGATTCCTATCCTCGGCGAGTCTTTCCTCCAGCTTGTCGGCGGCGAGATGAGCGGTTCCTCTGTCGGGGCTCTGCCGCTGGCTCTGGGATTTGTCTCTGCGTTCATCTCCGGGCTTTTCGCGTGCAAGGTCATGATTGCCCTTGTCAAGAAGGCGAAACTCAGCTGGTTCGCACTGTATTGTGCGGTCGTTGCCCTGCTCATTTTCATATTCGCATAGTATATCCATGTTGAGATGAAAGACAGAAGACTGACATTTTTCGCCTCCGATGTGCACTTGGGCCTGGATGTGTCCTGCCCGCGTGACAGGGAGGCGAGATTTGTGCAGTTCCTGCGCTCGATACCCAAAGACGAGACCGAGGCTCTTTATCTTCTTGGAGACATCTGGGATTTCTGGTATGAATACCGGGATGTCGTCCCGAAAGGGTATGTGAGGGTCTTTGCCGCCCTTGCTGACCTGATGGATTCAGGTGTCAGTGTCTATTTTTTCCAGGGCAACCACGATGTGTGGACATACAGTTATTTTGAAGAGCTCGGCATGAAGAGGCTTGTCCAGCCGGCTCTGGTGGAAATCCGCGGAAAATATTTCTGCCTGGGCCACGGTGACGGACTCGGGCCTGTGCCGGGAGGCTACCGTTTCCTGCGGGCTGTCTTCCACTGCCGTCCCCTTCAGGTCCTTTTCAGCATGCTTCATCCTTGGATCGCCTTCCGGCTGGGTAACGGCTGGTCGAGGAACAACAGGCTTGCAAGGCATGAGGAGTATGTGTTCAAGGGGGAGGATGAGCCTCTGTATAGGTTTGCCATTGAGTTTTCCAGGACGCACAAGGTCGACTATTTCATATTCGGCCACTATCATGCCGATGTCCGTATGAAGATGCCCGGCGGCCAGGAGTTCATTGTCATGAAGGACTGGATCGATTCGTCCCCTTACCTGTATTTCGACGGGATTTCTGTCACAGGCGGGTATTCCCAGAAGAGCGAGTAGTAGAGGCCTTCGAATTCTCCGTTCTCCCATTTCTGCACCAGCTCTTCTGCCGGTCTGTCCTCCCCGTCCGGGTCATATGGCCTTTTCAGGTCCGTCCCGAACATTTTCGCGATCCCCTGCCAGAATCCGGCGGCCATACGGTTCTTGTAGTCCTTTATGATGTTGAACGAGGATTTGCCCACTTCCCGGTCTATCAGCCTCATCAGAAGGGCGCCCTGGCTTACGGTGAGATTCCTCATGGGCTGCTCGAACACGTTGAAAAGCTCTTTCTGCATCTGGTTGATATACTTGTCCCTGCGTCCGCGCTTGAGGTTGTCCGCCAAGATGGTGCTGTCCACTTCCTGCACCAGTTTCCTGGCCACAAGGGCGTATGGGTACACTTTGCTGAAATTGTAGACAAGCCTGTAGTACTGTCTCCATTCCCTCCCTTTCTGCTTCGGAAGTTTCTGGTAGACATGGGCTGCCGGGAGGTTGTCCACATAGACAGTGTCCTTGCCGTCTATAATATAAGGAAGGAAGTCCCCTGCGGCACTCCCGTCCGGCTCGTCATGCGCATTCTCCATCCTTGCTTTCCACTCGTCCAGCCGTATCTTCTCCTTCTTCTGCGCATGACAGGACTGTCCTTGCAGGCACAGAACAAGGAATAACACCGCCGGGAGCGCCAGGAGCCATTTCCCGCTATGGAGGATGTTCACACTAGGCATAATTACAGACACGCAAAAATAAATCAATTATTCCCACGGGGTATCTGTAATGATTGAATTTTCTGTTTACGTGATTTGTCCGTTGGTCGAAAAGTGCAGAAAATAATTTTGACCATGTGATGTAACATTGTGAAAATGCTTGATTTAACTATCAATTTTTCCGGTCGGAAAAGTTTGAAAATTTTTCAAATTTTATTTGCTTTTGCGATATTTTTACTATCTTTGCAGTCCCTTATTTGAGGATAAGTCCGCCCAACCAGCTGAGACTCAATGTTTTAAGGGAAAACGGAAATATTTATTTAAAGTAATAGAACAATGTTACAACCAAAGAAAACAAAGTTTAGAAGGCAGCAGAAAGGCCGCATGAAAGGGCTTGCCCAGAGGGGCAACCAGCTTGCGTTCGGCTCTTTCGGTATCAAGACCTTGGAAAATTGTTGGCTTACGGGTCGCCAGATCGAGGCCGCCCGTCAGGCAGTTGTCCGTTACATGAAGCGTGAAGGTAAGATCTGGATCAGAATTTTCCCTGACAAGCCTTATACCAAGAAGCCTGCTGAGGTGCGTATGGGTAAAGGTAAGGGTAATCCTGAGGGATTCGTTTGTCCTGTTACTCCGGGCCGTATCCTTATCGAAGCTGAGGGCGTTCCTATGGAAATCGCGAAGGAGGCACTCCGTCTGGGGGCGCAGAAGCTTCCGGTCACAACCAAGTTTGTGGTGCGCAGGGACTATGTTGAATAATTTTAATGGAGAAAAGAAATGAAAGCATCTGAAATACGCGAAATGTCAATCAGTGATCTGCGCGAGCGTATCGAAGCTGAGAAGGCCAATCTCGATACAATGAAGATAAACCACGCTATCTCTCCATTAGAGGATACGTCAAAGATCAGGAAAGCAAGGAAGGACATCGCCCGTATGATGACGATTCTTGCAGAGAAAGAAAAACAGAATTAAAATCCGAATCCGATGGAAAGAAATCTTCGTAAGGAAAGAATAGGCGTAGTGGTCAGCAACAAGATGGACAAGTCTGTCGTTGTTGCAGTCGCAACGAAGGAAAAACACCCTGTTTACGGGAAATTCGTTAAAAAGACCAAGAAGTTTGTCGCTCATGACGAAAAGAATGAGTGCAGCGAGGGCGACAGAGTCCTTATTATGGAGACCCGTCCTTTGAGCAAGACAAAGAGATGGAGATTAGTACAAATCGTTGAAAAAGTTAAATAAGCTATGATACAGCAGGAAACACGTTTACAGGTAGCAGACAACAGCGGGGCGAAGGAAGTGCTTTGCATCCGTGTCCTGGGTGGTACCCGCCGCCGTTATGCGAGAGTCGGCGACAAGATAGTCGTAGCAGTGAAGAGTGCAATACCTGGTGGTGACGCCAAGAAAGGCTCAGTATCCAAGGCTGTTGTGGTCCGTACAAAGAAAGAGATCCGCAGGCCGGACGGTTCATACATCCGTTTTGACGACAATGCATGCGTCCTTCTGAACAATGCCGGCGAGGTGCGCGGCACGCGTATTTTCGGCCCCGTGGCAAGAGAGCTGCGTGAAAATTACATGAAGATCGTTTCACTGGCACCTGAGGTCCTTTAATTCAACAGAAGTCATGAGAAAATTCCATATAAAGAAAGGTGACACAGTTTATGTGAATGCCGGCAACGACAAGGGAAAGACCGGCAAGGTGCTTGAGGTCATCACAGACAAGGAGCGCGCCATCGTCGAGGGAATCAACATGGTGAGCAAGCACACAAAACCAAGCCCTAAGCATCCGCAGGGCGGAATTGTTAAACAAGAGGCTGGGATACATGTTTCAAACCTCCAGCTTGTGGACCCTGCAAAAGGAGGTCCTACAAGAATCGGACGCAAGTTCGTGGATGGTAAGAAGATCCGTTATGCTAAAAAATCTGGAGAGGAGATTAAATAATGGCAAAGAGCAATAAGACTACAGCAGAACAGGCAGCTCTCCCTAAAGGGTATGTGCCTACGCTCAAGAAGGTATATAAGGAAGAGATCGTTCCGAAGCTGATGAAAGAGTTCTCATACTCTACAGTCATGCAGGTCCCTAGACTTGTGAAGATCACTATCAACCAGGGTATCGGTGACGCTACCGGTGACAAGAAGCTTGTCGAAGTGGCTCAGCAGGAGCTGTCAGCCATTGCAGGCCAGAAGGCGGTCGCAACGGCCTCAAGGAAGGACATCTCGAACTTCAAACTCCGTAAAGGCATGCCTATCGGAGTCAAGGTGACACTCCGCGGTACAAAAATGTACGAATTCCTCGAGAGGCTTATCCGCATCTCCCTTCCACGTATCAGGGATTTCAACGGTATCTCTGAGAAGCTTGACGGGAAAGGCAACTACACTCTCGGAATCAAGGAGCAGATCATTTTCCCTGAGATCGACATCGACAAGATCACCAAGATTCTCGGAATGGAGATTACGTTCGTAACGACAGCACCTACAGACGAAGAGGCTTATGCCCTTCTCCGCGAGTATGGACTGCCTTTCAAGAAACATAACAACTAAAAAGAAGGAAAATGGCAAAAGAATCAATGAAAGCCCGCGAAGTAAAGCGCGCGAAACTGGTTGCTAAATACGCGGAGAAGAGAAAAGCTCTCAAAGAGGCAGGGGACTGGGCTGCACTTGACAAGCTCCCGAAGAACTCAAGCCCGTGCCGTCTTCACAACCGCTGCTCTCTCACAGGGCGTCCAAAGGGCTATATGCGTCTGTTCGGAATCAGCCGTATACAGTTCCGCGAGATGGCCAGCAACGGCCTCATCCCTGGCGTAAAGAAGGCCAGCTGGTAATATAGCATATAACATCAATATTAATATTAAGTTCAATTCGGATATCGGGCGTGCACATACGCCGGGTTCCTGTAAAAAGAAAAGGAAATGACTGATCCAATTGCAGATTATCTCACCCGCATCCGCAATGCATATCTTGCGGGGAAGAAGATTGTGGAGATCCCTTCGTCCAAGATGAAGGTGGCAATCACAAAGATCCTTTGCGACAAAGGATACATCCTCAGCTACAAGATCGTTGAGGGAGAGCCTTACAACACTATCAAGATCGCTCTCAAGTACCATCCTCAGACCAAGACAGCAGCCATCAAGAAGATTGTGCGTGTCTCAAAGCCAGGTCTGCGCAGGTATACTGATGTGGAGAATATGCCGCGTGTCCTGAACGGACTCGGAATAGCAGTCCTCTCTACTTCAAAGGGCATCATTACTGACAAGGAAGCCAAGACTCTCAATGTCGGTGGTGAGGTTATATGTTATGTATATTAATCTTAAAGGAAACGAATAATGTCAAGAATTGGTAAATTGCCTGTACACCTTCCTGCCAAGGTTACCGTCGAGGTACTCCCTGGCAACGTTGTCAAGGTTAAAGGACCTCTCGGCGAGCTGAGTCAGAAGGTTGACCCGGATATCACTGTGACCGTAGAGGGAAATGAAGTAAAATTGACCCGTCCGACTGACCAGCCGAGGCACCGTTCACTTCACGGGCTCTACCGTGCTCTGGTGCATAATATGGTTGTCGGAGTATCAGAGGGATACACAGTCAAGCAGGAGCTTGTCGGTGTCGGTTACCGTGTAGATGTAAAGGGCCAGGTCCTTGAGTTCTCTCTCGGATTTTCACATGACATACATCTTATGCTTCCTAAAGAGGTTTCAGCCGAAGCGGAGCCTGTGAAGAAAGGAGCCAATCCTATCCTTGTACTCAAGAGTGCTGACAAGCAGCTCATCGGACAGGTAGCGGCCAAGATACGTTCACTGCGCAAGCCTGAGCCATACAAGGGTAAAGGTATCAAGTTCGTCGGAGAGCAGCTCCGTCGTAAAGCAGGTAAGTCAGCGGGTGCTAAATAAATCAGGAGGATAAATCATGGCATTGAATAAAATAGAAAGAAGAAAAAGGATTCATTACCGTATCCGCAAGGTTGTCAATGGTACAGCTGAAAGGCCTAGAATGGTTGTCTTCAGAAGCAACAAGCAGATCTACGTCCAGGTCATTGACGATGTAAAGGCTGTCACACTTGCTGCAGCTGCATCTAATGACAAGGAGCTTGCCGCTGCCTGCAAAGGAAAAAGCGGGATCGAGGCTGCCGCTATCGTAGGAAAGGCTATTGCAGAGCGTGCTATCGCCAAGGGTATCACTACCATCGCTTTTGACCGTGGTGGCTACCTTTATCATGGAAGAGTTAAAAGTTTGGCAGACGCTGCCCGTGAAGGCGGCCTGATTTTCTAAATATAAGACTATGGCAAATACAAATGTTAAAAGAGTAAAAGTTTCTGATCTTGAACTGAAAGACAGACTTGTAGCCATCCAGAGAGTGACAAAGGTCACTAAGGGTGGTCGTCACTTCAGCTTTGCTGCCATTGTTGTAGTCGGTGACGAGAACGGCGTTGTAGGCTATGGTCTTGGAAAAGCCAACGAAGTCACTACTGCAATCTCAAAAGGGATCGAGGATGCAAAGAAGAATCTTGTAAAGGTTCCTGTCCTCAACAAGACTATCCCTCACGAGCAGGAAGCCAAGTTCGGTGGAGCAAGGGTTTTCATGAAACCGGCTGCACCTGGTACCGGAGTTAAGGCCGGTGGTGCGATGCGTGCCGTATTCGAGTCGGTCGGCATCCAGAATGTCCTTGCTAAATCAAAAGGTTCGTCAAACCCTCACAATCTCGTGAAGGCTACAGTGGCTGCACTTGTAGAGATGAGGGATGCCTATACTGTTGCCGGACTTCGCGGAATCCCTATGAGCAGAGTATTTAACGGTTAAGGAGGAAGAAGAAATGGCAAAACTTAGGATAACCCAGATCAAAAGCAAGAATGGAGCGACAAAGAGGCAGATAGCCAATCTTCAGTCCCTCGGCATTCACAGATTGCACCAGACTGTAGAGGTGGAGTTGAATCCGGTGTCAAAAGGCATGGTTGAGAAAGTTCTTCACCTTGTTAAAGTAGAGGAAATTTAATCAGGGAGGAATTGCAAGATGAAATTAAATGAACTTAAACCTGCTAAAGGTTCGACAAAAAGAGTTAAGAGAATCGGCCGTGGAGAGGGTTCCGGTCATGGCGGAACATCAACCCGCGGACACAAAGGAGCACAGGCACGTTCAGGTTACTCCCGCAAGATCGGATTCGAAGGCGGTCAGATGCCTATCCAGAGACGTCTTCCTAAATTCGGTTTCAAGAACCGTAACAGGGTAGAGTACAAGGGTATCAATGTATCTACGCTGCAGGAGATTTCAGAGAAGGGCGGTATATCTGTAATCAATTTGGATGTACTTATAGAAGCAGGATATCTTACCAGGAACAAACTTGTGAAGATACTCGGGAACGGGGAGCTCACTGCTAAACTGGAGGTTTCTGCAAACGCTTTCACAAAATCTGCTGTTGCGAAGATTGAGGCTGCCGGTGGCAAAGTAACTGTAATCGAATAGCGATGAAGAGACTTATCCAGACTATCAAGAATATCTTCAAGATAGAAGAATTGCGCAAAAGAATCGGTTATACCGTTCTTTTGCTGCTTGTGTATCGTCTCGGAAGTTTCATCGTCATCCCGGGTATCGATTCCACAATGATAGCAAACATGCAGGATTTCTCCCAGGAGGGTCTTGTAGGTCTGCTTAATATGTTTTCAGGTGGAGCATTCGGTAATGCCTCTATCTTTGCCTTGGGTGTGATGCCGTATATCTCGGCGTCGATTGTCATACAGCTTCTCGGCGTATTCGTCCCTTACTTCAAGAAACTCCAGATGGAGGGTGAGAGCGGACGCCGCAAGATGAACCAGCTTACAAGATATCTCACTATCCTCATCCTGTGCATCCAGGGCCCTGCTTATATGGCTGCCCTGCACAACCAGATCCCTGAGGAGGCTTTCATCGCCATCTACAGGCTCGGATGGAGCTCATTCGTGTTCAACCTTGTATCCACTGTGATACTTATCGGCGGCACGATGTTCGTGATGTGGCTCGGTGAGCGTATCACTGACCGCGGTATCGGAAACGGTATATCCCTTATCATCATGGTGGGTATCATCGCCCGTCTGCCATATGCACTTGTGGCAGAAGTGGGAGAGAAGCTCGGGTCTACTGTCACAGGCGGTCCTCTTATGCTGGTCGTAGAGCTGATTATCCTGTTCTTTGTGTTCATTGCGGCAATCGCTCTTGTCCAGGGTGTGCGTAAAGTCCCTGTGCAGTATGCGAAGAGAGTCGTGGGCAACAAGCAGTACGGCGGTGTCCGTCAGTATATCCCTATGAAGATCAATGCTGCCGGTGTGATGCCTATCATCTTTGCCCAGGCCCTTATGCTTTTCCCTCTTATTTTCTCGAACTTCGAGGCTACCAGGGGATTCGCTGCGACTATGAGCAACTATACCGGATTCTGGTACAACCTTGTATTCTTCTTCTTTGTCGTGATTTTCACATTCTTCTATACAGCTGTCACGGTCAACCCGACAATGATGGCAGAGGACATGAAGAAGAACGGAGGCTTTATCCCGGGCGTCAAGCCAGGAAAGAAGACTGTCGAGTATCTGGACTCCATCATGTCAAGGGTGACTCTTCCAGGGTCCATCTTCCTTGGCCTGATCGCCATCCTGCCGGCATTCGCTATGCTGCTTGGCGTGAACAACCAGTTCGCAAGCTTCTACGGAGGAACTTCCCTCCTGATCCTTGTTGGAGTGGTACTTGATACTCTCCAGCAGATCGAGAGTCATCTGCTGATGCGTCACTATGACGGACTGATGAAGACCGGTCGCCTGAAAGGTCGTTCCGGAATGTAATTTCAATAAATTTGGAGGTAAAATGGTAAAGCCGAAAACAGAAGAAGAGATAGAGCTGATGCGCGAGAATGCCATTCTCGTATCAAAGACATTGGCAGAGGTCGGTAAGGTGGTCGCTCCAGGTGTGACAACTCTCGAGTTGAATAGGGTGGCCGAGACCTTTATCCGTGACAACGGTGCTATTCCGAGCTTCTTGGGTTATGAAGGCTTTCCGGCGGCACTCTGCATCTCAGTGAATGATACCGTCGTGCACGGATTCCCTTCGGACTATGTGCTCAAGGAGGGCGATATCGTTTCTGTAGACTGCGGTACACTTTACAAAGGCTATAACGGTGACTCGGCTTACACTTTCCCGGTAGGGGAAGTGGACGCTGAGACCCGCAAGCTCCTGGAAGTGACCAAGGAGTCTCTGTACAGAGGCATTGCAGCTGCCGTTGACGGCAACAGGACCGGCGACATAGGACACGCGGTGCAATCGTATGCCGAGTCATTCGGGTTCTCCGTCGTCCGCGAACTGGAAGGACACGGAATCGGAAAGAACATGCACGAGAACCCCGGAGTCCCTAACTACGGAAGACAGGGTCATGGTGCGAAGCTTACCGACGGGATGACTATATGTATCGAACCGATGATAAATGCCGGGACGAGAGGCGTGTACTTGGCTGAAAATGGTTGGGCAGTACATACCGCGGACCGCAAGAATTCAGCGCACTTCGAGCTTACGGTTGTTGTCAGAAAAGGCCGGGCCGAGCAGTTGTCTACCTTTGAATATATTGAGAATAGTGTTAAATTTTAAAGTGAGATTTAAATGCCGAAACAGTCAGCAATAGAACTCGAAGGAGTCATTACTGAGACTCTTCCTAACGCGATGTTCAAGGTGGAGTTGGAGAATGGCCATGTCATCATTGCCCATATCTCCGGAAAGATGAGAATGAACTACATCAAGATACTTCCTGGAGACAGGGTGAAGGTGGAAATGTCACCTTATGATTTAACAAAAGGAAGAATTTCTTTCAGATACAAATAAAAATTTACGATAATGAAAGTAAAAGCATCCATCAAGAAGCGCAGCGAGGACTGCAAGATCGTTAAACGTAAAGGACGTCTTTATGTGATCTGCAAGAAGAATCCTAAATTCAAAATGCGCCAGGGATAATTTTTCAGTTGTATAACAAAATAAAGTAAAGATAGATTATGGCAAGAATAGCCGGTGTTGATTTACCTAACAACAAAAGAGGAGAGATAGGCCTTACCTATATCTTCGGTATCGGTCGCAGCTCTGCGAGGAAGATCCTCTCCCAGCTGGGTATCGATTTTGACACAAAGGTCGGAGACTGGAACGACGAGCAGATCGCAGGCATCCGTAATGTGATTGCCCATGAGTACAAGATTGAAGGCGAG
>JADIMB010000046.1 GCA_017694995.1 Candidatus Cryptobacteroides faecavium
ACGTTTCATTATTCACGGGGTTATATTTATATGCAAATTTTAATGCAGACGGACGACTTGAAAAAAGAGTTCCTTCTGAAGAATGTTCGCCAGAATCATTCGCAGTTCCGATAAATAATTCTCCAGGAACGGTAAGTTTGTTTTCTGTTGTACTAATCCTAACAGTATAAAGGAAAGCAGATTTTTCGCCATTATATACATCATTTACAATATATGCCACGCAAGGGAAATTTGTAGAATTCCGATCCAGAAAAGCATTAGAATAATATCCTGGCATTGTTTTTTTACTATTAACGGCCCAACAATCAAAAGGTTTATACCATTTAAGTTCCCAATTTGCAGGCCATAAATTCCCAACTTTAAATACTTCGTCACTCCACTCTTCAAACCCGGCATTACCGACCTGCTGCTCTGTTTCTGTTGTGAAAGACACAGGTTCCGAAACATTATCCTCGTTATTATTGTATATTGCACGGAGATAATAGTTGGTGGCCGGAGAAAGACCTTCAATGTCAGGGAATAAAACCGTACCGTCTGCTGCTGAAGTATGCTTGACCGTAGTCCAGGACTGACTATCTGCGCTGTACTGTATGTCCACATAATCCAGTATACCGTCAGAAGTCGAGGCGGAAATCCCCTTTATCCTTTTTGCCCAGAAATTTCCTTCTGAGACGTTGATAGAAAGAGACGCCGGCATCTGTTTAATGGTAAAATCCACAGATGCAGTATAGTCAGCGCTGTCTGTTACGGAAACCTTGAATGTCTCGTTGAAGCCGTTGTCTGCACTGTATATTTTACCATCAGGAACAGCAGCAAAATCCACATTCCCGAACCTTTCCCCTCTCATCTTACGGGGCCACTTGAAGCCAGCGGATTTGAGGGCAGATACGACAGCCGCATCCAGATCCGGATCGGCCAGGTCCACTTCTGATGGAATATTCATGGCCTTCAGATAACCGGAAGTATGGGAAAAGATACAGCTCTTTATCTTGCCCTTGGCTACGATATTGGCCTGGACATTTTCATATTCAACACCCTCGACAAAAGAAAAAGTGTTGCCCTCGGCGAATCCGGCAAGAGTTACTGTAGGTTTTTCCTGCGGAGCTGCCTCGAACGGCACCTCTACTTCCTGGGTCATTTCATCCACGGAATCATCTATGCTGATCGATACCTTGAGTGTACCCTGGCCTTTGTTTATGTCCACATTGAAAGTGACAAAGGTGTTTGGCTTGTACTCCACTGCATCAATAGGGCAATACAGCCACTTGGACGTAGCGGCATTATAGACATACAGCTCGTAAACAAGCTTTCCGGCAGGGATATATCCGGCACGGGTCTCGCCTTTCTCGAAGCGGAGCTCCTTGGAAGAATTTCCATCAAGCTTTACCAAAGAATAATACTGCGAATAATCCGCCTGGATATTGGGACCGTGGTTTACAGCCACCTTGACCTTAGACATCTTGGCTACAGCACTGACCTCAGTGGTAGACTGAGGATTAACTGTAAACTGCTCGTCAGCCGCATACCATGCTGCAGACGGATTGAAACTGACTGCTGATGAGTCTCCATACTGCGCCAGAAGGCGGTACTCACCTGTATTCAGGGCTATCTTCTTCCCCACTGAATTTGCGTAGGTGTCACGATAAAGTCTGATACCCTTGGAATTGTATATCTCGACTTCGAAATCATCCGGGCTTTCCGGGGCATTTTCATCTACAGACTTCATCTGGGGCTTTACGTCAGTGCTGCCGGCATCCGTGGAAAGGGAGATGACAACCTCGCCTTTTTCAAGGCCTGAAGTGTCAACAGGCTCTTCCCTGGCGCAAGACATCAAGACAATCAGACCCAACGGTAAAAATCTTAAACGTCTCATTTGGTTAAATTGATACATATTCAAGTGTGCAAAGGTATTGTTTTCCACGTTCAATTGCAACAATTAAGCAATTTTTCTTGCCATTCCGGCAACAAATCACGGAAACATAAATTCTGATTCTCGAAAAATTTTATGTAATTTTGCATAAATTTGGCTTTAAAAGAAAGTAATCCTGTATGGCTGACGAGAATATCAATTATACCAGTGACAACATCAAGACCCTGGAGTGGAATGAACACATACGCAAGCGAGCCGGGATGTATATCGGAAGGCTCGGGAACGGGGACAATCCGGGCGACGGGATTTATGTCCTGCTCAAAGAGGTCATTGACAACTCTATCGATGAGTTCACCATGGGGTATGGAAAGACCATCAACATCACCATAGACAGCAAAGAGGTGACTGTGAGGGACTTCGGACGCGGGATTCCACTTGACAAGGTGGTGGATGTTGTCAGCAAGCTGAATACAGGAGGGAAATTCGACGATGCCGCATTCAAGAAATCAGTGGGACTGAACGGTGTCGGAACAAAAGCAGTCAATGCCCTTTCCTCGGTCTTTTACGTGGAGTCTTTCCGTGACGGGGAAAGCTCTTTCGCATCCTTCAGCCGGGGGGAACTGCTTGAGTCCGGACAGAGGCAGACGAAGGAAAAGAACGGGACGCTGGTCAGGTTCACCCCTGACGGAGAGATGTTCGGTGACTTCTCCTATAATATGGAATATGTCGAATCCCTGGTTAAAAACTATGCCTATCTGAAAAAAGGCCTTACACTGAACGTCAACGGAACCCTTTTCAATTCAAAAAACGGGCTGCTCGACCTGGTGAACGACAGTATGACAGAGGAGCCCCTGTATCCTCCGGTCCATCTGGAGGGGGATGACATAGAGATTGTCCTCACGCACGGGAACAGCTACGGGGAAAACATCGTCTCGTTTGTAAACGGGCAGAACACAAGGGACGGCGGCACACATCTGGCGGCATTCAGGGAGGCCGTGGCCAAGACCGTGAAGGAATTCTACAAAAAGGACTATGCCCCTGAGGACATACGCCAGGGGATTGTCGGGGCCATCAGCATCCAGATACAGGAGCCGCATTTCGAGTCCCAGACAAAGATAAAGCTCGGGTCCACTTATATGTGGGAAAAGACCGTAAAGGCAGAAGACGGCTCGCTGAGCACAGACCGCGGCCCGACAATCAGGACATTCGTCAATGATTTCATAAAGACCAACCTTGACAACTACCTGCACATACACAAGGATGTGGCGGCTGCCATACAGGAGAAAATCATAGCCTCAGAGCAGGAGCGCAAGGAAATCTCCGGCATACAGAAAAAGACCAAGGACAGGAACAAGCGTACCAATGTGTACAACAAGAAGCTCAGGGACTGCCGCATACACTACAACGACAAGCTCCCGGCAAACAAGCAGGAGCTTGCAGAGCAGACCAGCATATTCATAACGGAGGGAGACTCCGCAAGCGGAACCATCACCAAAGCCAGGAATGCGGAGACACAGGCTGTGTTCAGCCTGCGGGGCAAGCCGATCAACTGCTATAAGGAAAGCAGGAAAAAAGTGGCTGAAAATGAGGAGCTGAGCCTTCTGATTTCCGCCCTGGGCGTGGAGGACGACACAGACGACCTCAGATACAACAACATCATCGTGGCTACAGATGCCGATGATGACGGCATGCATATCAGAATGCTTGTAGTGACATTCCTTCTCAAATACTATCCTGACCTTGTCCGCAGAGGGCATGTGCATATACTCCAGACCCCTCTTTTCAGGGTAAGGAACAAGAAAGAGACACGCTACTGCTACAGCAGCGAAGAAAAAGAAGCGGCTGTAAAATCGCTCAAGTCAGGCGTGGAGATCACAAGGTTCAAAGGTCTCGGGGAAATATCGTTCCACGAATTTGAAAAATTCATAGGAGAGGACATGAGACTAGACCTTGTGCAGCTCAGCGACGAAGAATCCATAGCTGAACTCATGGAGTTCTATATGGGAGACAACACTATTGACAGACAGAATTTCATCCGGCAGAACCTCAGGTCAGAAGAGGAGCTGGAGGATGTTAACATTTGATATTATGTGGAAAAAATTTTGCGGATTCCTGCTCAGGGCAATGGGGTGGACAGCAGTCGAGCCTCCTGTACCTGAGGATAAATGCATAATCCTGGGTGTCCCGCACACCTCTATGTGGGATTTTGTAGTTTCATACCTTTATTATACATCTGTAGGAGGGAAGGCATATGTCATGATCGCCAAGGAATTCTTCTGGTGGCCATTAGGTGCCATACTCCGTGCACTTGGAGCCATACCGGTCGACAGGAAAAGCCCTACATCACTGATGGTGAGCCTTATACATGAAGTCAACAAAGCCAAGAAAATCCATCTGGCCATTGCTCCTGAAGGAACCAGAAAAGCTGTAAGGAAATGGAAGACCGGCTTCCATACAATCGCAAAAGAATGTGACATCCCTGTATATCTGGGGTATTTCGACTGGAAGACAAAGCGTGTAGGGAGAGGAAACAGATTCGAGATCACCGATGATGCAAGGGCCGACATGCAGCGCATCCAGGAAATCTACGAGCAGATGCACATGGAAGGGAAGCATAAGGAAGGGTACGTAACGCACTAAGCTGGGCTCAGATGAACTTTGTCTATAAGAAAATATTGAAACTCAGGGAGAAGTATATCGACACGCTTGCCAAGCTGTACGAATACTCCACTACGGTATACGAGCGCAACAAGCTCTCCCAGATGCTTGACTCCGATATGGGATATACATACGGAAGCTTCAAGCGCAAATGTGACGAACTGTCCCACCATCTGTCCAGATACGGCATCGGAGCCGGGGACAAGGTCGCAATCCTGTCGCAGAACATGCCGAACTGGACTGTGGCAATGTTCTCCCTGGTGCCTTTCGGCAGAGTGTCCGTACCAATCCTGCCGGACTCATCCGAAAATGAAGTCACCAACATCCTGAACCACTCTGGCAGCAAGGCGATATTCATATCCAGAAGACTGCTTCCGAAACTCAGCCGGGAATGCATGGAGAAGATGGACCTTGTCATCGACATCGAGACATTCGAGACCATCAGGCGCAACGACGACGCCTTCACCTGTGACGGGAAAGTGTCGCAACCTCTGCCGGACGACCTTGCGACCATCATATATACCTCAGGCACAACCGGAAATGCAAAAGGGGTCATGCTCAGCCACAGGAATCTGTGTTCCAATATCATAGCCTCCCTGCATGCCCACAAGTGCACAGAAAAGGATGTATGGCTGTCCATCCTTCCGATGGCGCATACTTACGAGTTGAGCATAGGTGTCCTCTACCCTATCTTCTGCGGGGCCTGCGTCTACTACATCCAGAAGCCGCCTACTCCTACAGTGCTTCTATCCGCGATGAAGGCTGTGAGACCTACAGTAATGCTCTCTGTACCGCTCATAATCGAGAAAATATACAGGAACAGTGTAGTCCCTACAATCCGAAGGAGCCGGGTACTCACGTGGATGAGGAGCCACACTCCAAGCCTGCTGTGCAGACTTATCGGCATGAAGCTCAAGGCCACTTTCGGAGGACGGCTCAAATTCTTCGGCATAGGGGGCTCCAAGCTGGACATAACAGTGGAGGAGTTCCTCAAGAAAGCAAAATTCCCTTATGCAATAGGGTATGGACTGACCGAGACGGCCCCCCTGATATGCAACGCAGGAGTGAAATACACAAAACCGGGATCTACCGGGATTGCAGCATTCGGTGTGAGCGTGAAGCTGCTGGATGTCAACCCGGAAACCGGAGAAGGAGAGATTGTCTGCAAAGGGAACAATGTGATGCTCGGATATTACAAGGATCCGGCGCGTACCCGCTCGGTCTTCACCGACGAAGGATGGTTCAGGACAAATGACCTGGCTACAGTCGATGAAAAAGGGCGCTACTATATCAAAGGACGTCTCAGCAACATGATTCTGGGACCATCCGGCGAGAACATCTACCCTGAAGAAATCGAGAACGTCATCAACAACATGGACGAGGTCAACGAGTCAATAGTAGTAGAAAGAGACGGCAGGCTTGTAGCACTGGTACAGTTCAATGACAACATAATCAACTGGAACCAGGAAGGGGAAGACCAGTTCTTCGAAAAACTTGAAGCACGCAAGAAAGCCATTCTCAACTACGTAAACAAACAGGTAAACAAGTTCTCGAAAATCAATGAAGTAGAAGTCATGAAAGAACCTTTCGAGAAAACGGCTACACAGAAGATCAGAAGGTTCAAGTACAAGAAAGAGTCCGACAAATCCGGGAAAAATGATCCTGACAATTCAGAGAAAACCCCGTCCGGAACATCGGTAAGCAAAGACTGATTAGATTGCCATGCATGATTTCAGGAAAAATGCATGGCATATAATATAAAAAAGAGGATGAGTCAACTCACCCTCTTTTTTATATACCACCAATTGGTGTCCGTAAATTCTGCTTGATTTACTCTGCTACGACCTCGAACTTTACAGTTCCCTTGATATCCTTGTAGCATTTTACTGATGCCTCGTATGTCCCGAGCTCCTTGACAGAGTCAGATACGATGGTGATATCTTTCTTATCTACCTCGACACCGGCAGCTACAAGTGCGTCAGCAATCTGCGCAGTAGTGACTGAACCGTAAATCTTTCCGGACTCGCTCACCTTCACTGCCACTTTTACCTGAGTCTCAGCAAGCTTGGCTGCAAGTACCTCAGCATCTGAACGGAGTTTCGCCTCCTTGTGGGCACGCTGACGGATATTCTCTGCATGCACTTTCTTGGCAGATGGAGTTGCAAATACAGCAAATCCCTGAGGAATAAGGTAATTGACAGCATATCCTGTCTTTACATTGACAATATCGTCTGCATGACCGAGATTGGCCACATCTTTCTTCAGTATGATTTCCATATATCAGTCCTCCTTATTTCAAAAGATCGGTTACGTATGGAAGAAGTGCAAGATGTCTTGCTCTCTTGACTGCCTGGGCAACTTTCCTCTGGAACTTGAGTGAAGTACCGGTGAGACGGCGAGGAAGGATTTTTCCCTGCTCGTTCAGGAACTTCTTGAGGAACTCGGCGTCCTTGTAATCGACATATTTGATACCTGCCTTCTTGAAACGGCAATATTTTTTCCTCTTTACCTCTACTGTAGGAGGGTTGAGATAACGTATTTCACTGTTCTGTGCCATGATTCTTACTCCTTGTTGTTCTGTTTGTTCGCTCTTCTTTTCTCAGCATAAGCAACTGCATGCTTATCCATAGCAAATGTGAGGAAGCGGATAATCCTCTCGTCACGACGGTACTGTGTCTCAAGAACGTCTACGAACTGAGAATCAGCCCTGAACTCGATAAGATAATAAAAACCAGTGGTCTTCTTCTGGATAGGGTATGCAAGCTGCTTCAGTCCCCAATCCTCTTCGTACACCACCTCACCGCCATTCTCTTTGATGAGGCCGACGTACTTAGCAACCGCTTCCTTCATCTGTGCTTCAGACAAAACGGGAGTTGCAATGAAAACGGTTTCGTACTGTTTGATCATTTTGTTTGTAATTAATTGTTTTATTTATAAATACAGCCCTTTCAAGAACAGTATGGACTCAAAAGGGCTGCAAAGATATGAATTATTTTCCATTAATACAAATTCTTTTCACTTCGGCTTTTTCAGTGCAGATCCGGCTCATTCCAGCCGTGACCGGGCCTACTTGATCCTGTAAGGCTGGTTCTCGTACAGGACAAACTTCCTGGCTTTCCTTATCCACTTCTGCTCTTCCACCTTCATGTGCTCCTTGGCCTGGTCTGAAGAGACCATGCCTACGACGAAATCCGCAAGCACAGGGTCAGCCAGCTTGGATGAAAAGCCCTCCATGAGCCTGAACTCCGGATATCTGTCATGGAAATACCTCATGAGCTGAAGCGTATGCATGAGGGAATGGTATTCGGCCCCAGGCTCAAGTATGATCTGGTACCCGTAGCATTTCTGCCCTTCGTATCTGCCGCACGCGGGAGTGAAAGAGCACGGCCTCATGAGCACCCCGGCAGGGAGCGGGAGCGGATCATACCTGTCCGGCCTGATGAAAGGCGCACCTATATATTCGTACGGGCGTGCCGTACCGATACCGGGAGAGACGTTGGTGCTGTTCCACAGTCCTCCTCCGCTGTACATCTCGCAAGTGAAAAGCCCCGGGATGTCCGAAGCCGGAGCTATCGTCCACGGCAGCAGCGTCTTCCCCGCATCGGACATCATAGCTGATATCACATGAAGAGGATACTTGGCATTGATCTCGCTGTGATACAGGCTGGCAAGCTCTCCAAGCGTAAGGCCGTGGCGATGGGCGACCTTAGGCACATCAGGCTCACATTCTCCCGAGGGCATAGACCCCTCCGCGACGCGGCCCGCCGGATTCATATGGTCCACAATATACAATGAAGGGGCAGCTTCGCCCATCTCCTTCATCACCGACATTAGACGGAAGACATCCCTTGTGTAGTTGAAATACCGCGCCCCGGCATCCTGTATCTCCACCACCACCGCATTCAAGTCTTCCAGTTCCCCGGCAGAAAAGACGATATGGTTCGTCCCGGGTGTGAGCTCTGTGTCCCGCGGAGAGAACACCCTGGCCAGATTGCCTCTCTCACGGAAAAGGTCATACAAATAACGTCCCTTTTCCGCATCCCAGCTGTTCTGCGTACAGAAACATCCTACACGCCCCTCCGTGAGAGACTTGTCAAGCTGGTCCTCCAATGGTGTAGTCCTGAAAGAAAACATCTGCAGACCGGGTTCTATTCCTTGATGACCCCGTTGGCGATGGAGATAATTTCCTCAGCAAGCTCTTCCGCCTGGGACTCGTCAGGAGCCTCCGCATAAATACGGATTATAGGCTCTGTGTTGGACTTGCGCAGATGCACCCATTTCCTGTCTGACTCGAAGGAAATCTTGACACCGTCGATATCGTTGATATCCTCTGATGCATATATCTCTTTCACCTTACCGAGAATCTTGTCTATAAGCGACTTGTCCGAAAGCTGGATCTTGTTCTTGGCGATTACATACTGAGGGTACGTCTTCCTGAGCTCCGTCATCCGGCATTTCCTGTGAGCCAGGTTTGTCAGGAACAGGGCAATACCCACCATGGCATCCCGGCCGTAGTGAAGGGCAGGATATATCACGCCACCGTTGCCTTCACCGCCGATAAGCGCACCGCACTCCTTCATCCTGGTGGTCACATTGACCTCTCCGACCGCGGCAGAAAAATACTTTCCGCCGAATTTCTCGGTGACATCCCTCAGCGCGCGTGATGAAGAAAGATTGGAGACAGTGCAGAATGAATACGGGGAAGAAAGATCCTCCGCGGACTTTCCTTCAGCCTCCGCCCTGGTATAGATCCTTGAAAGCAGATAATCAGCCACGCTCACCAGGGTATATTCCTCCCCGAACGGCGTACCGTCCTCGCATATAAGGGCCAGACGGTCTACATCAGGGTCAACGGAAATCCCCAGGTCGGCATGGTTCTTCACCACAGCCCCGGAAAGGTCCACCAGATTGGCAGGAAGAGGTTCCGGATTATGTGCAAAATTCCCGTCAGGGGTGCAGTTCAGCTCTATACATTCAACCCCGAGCCTCTTCAGAAGCCTCGGCATTATAATGCCTCCTACAGAATTCACTGCGTCGAGCACTACCTTGAACCCTGCTTTCCTCACAGAATCCGCATCCACGGCTTCCAGCGCGAGGACAGCGTCTATATGCCTGTCTGTGAAATCAGACTCTGTGACCGACCCCATTTCTTCCACCGGAGCGAAATCAAACGTATCACTCCCGGCACACTCAAGTATGGCAGCCCCCTCCTCGGCATTCAGGAACTCGCCCTTTTCGTTGAGAAGCTTGAGAGCGTTCCACTGCTTCGGGTTATGCGACGCAGTAAGTATGATGCCTCCGTCGGCCTTCTCGAAAACCACAGCCATCTCCGTAGTCGGTGTCGACGCAAAACCTGCCTTTACCACATCCACCCCGCAGGCTATCAGTGTCCCGCAGACGATGTTCTCCACCATCTCTCCGGAGATCCTGGCGTCTTTTCCCACCACGACCCGGTATCTCTCCCCCGCCTCTTTCGGTCTGCGCTCCTTCAGTTTCACACAATAGGCATAAGTGAACTTCACAATATCCACAGGCGTCAAGGCATCCCCAGGAGCCCCGCCTACAGTCCCTCTGATTCCAGAGATAGATTTTATAAGTGTCATTTCTGTAAATATTTAATGCACAAAATAACAAAAATAAGACAAAGAAGATATTTTTACAAATTTTATAGTACTTTTGCACCGCGCCTGAGGCATCCTGCCAGCAGGCGGCACATAAGCGAACAAGTGTTTAACCTACCTGCATTTTAACTATAGACGATGAAAGCTTTGTGGACGATTCTCCTGCTTATCACATCCAACATATTCATGACATTCGCCTGGTACGGGCACCTCAAGCTGCAGGAGATGAAGATCTCGTCAAACTGGCCACTGATACTGGTCATAATTTTCTCATGGGCTGTCGCCTTCTTCGAATACTGCGCACAGGTACCTGCAAACAGGATCGGATTCAACGGCAACGGAGGCCCCTTCTCCCTTATGCAGCTGAAAGTAATCCAGGAAGTCATATCGCTTACCGTATTCACTGTGATAGTGACACTTATGTTTAAAGGACAAGGACTCCAGTGGAATCATCTGGCTGCGTTCCTGTGTCTTATCATGGCTGTTTTCTTTGTTTTCCTGAAATAATTTTTCTTAAAATACGCAGAAAAATTTGGAAACAAAAAATTTTTGGCATACCTTTGCAATCCCAAAAATAAAACGCTCGGCTCGTATAACGGTTAGTACTCAAGATTCTCAATCTTGCAATCGGAGTTCGATTCTCCGGCCGAGTACAAAGAAAGGCTCCCGGCCAGATGGTCAGGAGCCTTTTTCATTTGTGAACAGTCAGTCCAGTTCATCAAGTATCCTGCGTACATCCACCGGCTGAAGACGTCCGTAGACTTTCTCCCCTATCATCACCACAGGAGCAAGCCCGCAAGCCCCCACACACCTCAGGCAGTCCAGAGAGAACTTGCCGTCCGGTGTCGTCTGGCCGACATCAATGCCCAGGACTCTCTTGAATTCCTCAAGCAGCTTCTCCGAGCCACGGACATAGCATGCAGTACCCATGCATACGGAAATAGGATATTTTCCCTTGGCCGTCATGGTGAAGAAAGCATAGAAAGTGACTACACCGTACACTTTAGAGACAGGTATGCCCAGCTTCCTGGCTACAATCCGCTGCATCTCTTCCGGAAGATACCCCATAATATGCTGTGCTTCATGGAGGATATTGATAAGTTCACCGGGATTGTTCCCGTGGCGGTCGCAGATCTCCTCTACTTTTCCGGCGACATCACAAGGCAGTTTTATATCTGGCATGACATTCCTGTATTAGATCGATTTGTTGAAATAGTGCGTATGGAGCAGATGTTCAGCCGTCCCGCTCAGAGGCTTGCCCAGGAACTCGCTGTACAGCTGCCTGATATAAGGATTCTCATGTGACTTGCGCAGGGTCTTCCCTGCATCCTCCTTATAAAGGGCGTTGGCCCTGGCATAGAGCACTTCCGAATGCCCGTGGTGAAGCGGTTGCCCTCCACCGCCGATACATCCGCCCGGACAGGCCATGATTTCTATGGCATGGTACTCGTTCCTGCCGTGCCTTATGTCCTCGAGCAGGTGGCGGGCATTTCCAAGTCCATGCGCTATCCCCACTTTCAGTTCAAACCCGTCCAGGTCCACGGAAGCCCGTCTCACGCCGTCCATACCTCTGACATTCTGGAAATTGACGCTCTTCAAAGTCTTTCCCGTATACAGCTCGTAGACAGTCCTGAGAGCAGCTTCCATCACTCCCCCGGTAGCCCCGAAGATCACGCCTGCTCCCGTAGAGGCCCCCAGAGGCTGGTCAAAATCCATGTCAGGCAGCAGAGTGAAGCTGATATTGGCCCTCTTGATAAGGCGCGCAAGTTCACGCGTGGTAAGTGAATAGTCCACATCAGGGTTGCCGTCTGTCTTGAATTCATCCCTGTCGCACTCATATTTCTTTGCAAGGCATGGCATTATTGACACCACCACGAGCTTCTCCCTCGGGATTCCCATCTTCTCTGCCCACCATGTCTTGGCTATAGAGCCGAACATCTGCTGCGGAGACCGCGCGGTGGAAGGGATGTCAAGCATGTCAGGGAACTGGTGCTCGAAGAAATTGACCCAGGCGGGGCAGCATGATGTAAGGATCGGAAGGCGCACCGTCCTGTCGCCGTCCAGATACCTGGTCAGGCGGTCAAGCATCTCGGCACCTTCCTCCATTACAGTAAGGTCGGCCGCGAAATCCGTGTCGAACACATAGTCGAAGCCCAGCTCCCTGAGCGCAGCGACCATCTTCCCTGTCACGAGCGACCCTGCCGGAAGCCCGAACTCTTCCCCTATGGCAGCCCTCACAGCAGGGGCCGTCTGCACTATGACCACCTTCTCCGGGTCGGCAAGGTCCTCTACAAGGCGGTTGGTATGGTCCCTCTCGGTCAGGGCGCCCACCGGGCATACGGCCACGCACTGCCCGCAATAGGTGCATTCACTCTCGGACATCATCTTGTCGAATGCCGGTGCTATGGTGGTGTTGAACCCGCGCCTTATCGCCCCCAGCGCTCCGACTGTCTGCACCTCATTGCATACGCTTTCGCACCTGCGGCAGAAAATGCACTTGTCCATGTTTCTCACTATAGAGGCTGTCACCTCCCTCTTGCGCTGGGAGAGCTCCCCGCCGTTGA
Organism: Candidatus Cryptobacteroides faecavium; assembly: GCA_017694995.1. GTDB lineage: Bacteria > Bacteroidota > Bacteroidia > Bacteroidales > UBA932 > Cryptobacteroides > Cryptobacteroides faecavium. The sequence goes on from JADIMB010000046.1 coordinate 12,714, forward strand.
AAGGCATCTCCCTTATATTGAAACGGAGCGCAAGGTTCTGCAGCTCGCAGTCCCCCGCCTTGGGACAGGTGAGACATTCGTTAGGATGGTCTGAAAGAATGAGCTCGGCTACGATCTTACGAGCATTCATCACCCTCAACGTGCTTGTGCGCACCACCATGTCCTGTGCACATCTTGTGGCACAGGCAGGAGCCAGGTTACGCCGCCCCTCAATCTCTACCACGCAGATACGGCATGAAGCAGGATTGTTCCTGATGCATGTGCCTTTCAGGTCGATGTGGCACAGAGTCGGGATGTCTATGCCTATTTTCTGTGCGGCATCCAGGATTGTGGTCCCCTGGGGCACCGTCACGAAATGATGGTCTATCTGGAGTGTTATCTGTTTCTCTTCCATATTTTTCCGATGCTTGCCGGCCGGCATTGCTCCGGCCCATGTACATAATCTTCTGTGTCAATATACTGAAATAGCCTTGAACTTGCACCTGGCCATGCACATCCCGCACCTGATGCATTTGTCCGGGATGATGACGTGAGGCTTGCGCACATCCCCGATAATAGCCTCGGCCGGACAGTTGCGCGCACACAGATGGCAGCCGATGCACAGCTTGGAGTCTATGACATAAGTAAGCAGAGCCTTGCACTGGCGCGCCCTGCATTTATGGTCGCGCACATGCTCCAGATATTCGTCATAGAAATTGTTCAGAGTGGAAAGCACCGGGTTCGGAGAAGTCTGCCCCAGTCCGCACAGTGCCGTATCCTTTATGACCTTTCCGAGAGTGGAAAGGGTCTTCAGGTCATCTTCTGTACCGCGGCCTTCGGTTATCTTGTTGAGCGTCTCCAGCAGCCTCTTGTTCCCGATGCGGCAAGGGGTGCATTTCCCGCAGGACTCCTCCACGGTGAAATCCAGATAGAACCTCGCCACGGACACCATGCAGTCGTCCTCGTCCATCACTATCATGCCGCCGGAGCCCATCATCGAGCCTTCGGCAAGCAGGCTGTCGAAGTCAATAGGTATGTCGAGATGCTTCTCCGTAAGGCATCCTCCGGAAGGGCCTCCTGTCTGGACAGCCTTGAATTTCTTCCCGCCCTTGATGCCGCCTCCGATCTCGTAGATCACTTCCCGGAGGGTCGTCCCCATCGGCACTTCTATAAGCCCCACATTGTTTATCTTCCCGGCCAGGGCAAACACCTTGGTGCCCTTCGACTTCTCCGTCCCGATGGATGCGAACCAGTCAGCCCCGCGGGTAAGGATAACGGGGATATTGGCAAAAGTCTCGACATTGTTCACATTGGTAGGCTTCCCCAGGTATCCGGACTCCGCAGGGAAAGGGGGCTTCATGGTCGGCTCCCCTCTCTTGCCCTCCATCGAATGTATCAGGGCCGTCTCCTCTCCGCAGACAAAGGCTCCGGCCCCGTAGCGTATCTCGATGTCGAAACTGAATCCGGTGCCCAGGATGTTTTCCCCGAGCAGCCCGTATTCCCGGGCCTGAGCTATGGCCGTCTGCAGCCTGTGGATAGCCAGCGGATATTCGGCCCTGATGTAGACCAGGCCCTTTGAGGACCCGATGGAATACCCGCATATCGCCATTGCCTCGACTATGGAATGCGGGTCGCCCTCCATGATTGAGCGGTCCATGAACGCCCCCGGGTCGCCCTCGTCGGCATTGCAGACCACATACTTGATGTCGGACACGCTCTTCCTGGCGAATCCCCATTTGACCCCCGTAGGAAAGCCTCCGCCTCCACGTCCGCGCAGCCCGGAGCGCTTCACCTCCTCTATAACTTCCTCCGGAGTCCTGTCCAGAAGGCTATGGGCCAATGCTATATAACCGTCCCTGGCGATATATTCCTCTATGTTCTCGGGATCAATGAAGCCGCAGTTCCGCAGGGCCACACGCTTCTGCTTGCGGTAGAAATCCATGTGCTTGGAGTCGCTGACATGCTGTCCGGACTTCGGGTCCAGGTACAGCAGGCGCTCCACCCTGCGGCCCCCGACGATATGCTCCTGCACTATCTCCACGGCATCCTCGGGCTTCACCTGAGTGTAGAAAGTATTGTCCGGTATAATCTTGACCACCGGACCTTTCTCGCAGAAGCCGAAGCATCCCGTAGTGACCACGTCCACACGGTCCGAAAGGCCTTTTTCTTCCAGCAGTTCCTTGATTTTCCCGCAGATAAGATGACTTGAGGAGGCTTTGCAGCCTGTCCCTCCGCATATCAGCACCTGCATGTGTCCGGTACCTGATTCCAGACCGCAGCATCGTCCGTCCACAGTACTGTCGCTCTGCTCCCTGAGCTGGAGCTTCTTGGCGGCCCTGTCTCTGACGGAGTCCAGATCCCTGATTGTCAGTATTTTCATAAAATGCGTCGTTTGACGTGTTATTGGTTTAATCTCAATTATGCGGCAGCTGATTTTTTATAATCAACTCTTCTGTTTTACATAAGATTTTTTATTATTTCAGGCCGGAAACAAATATATGAAAAGGAAAATTAATTTACAATATTACAGTCTATAAATCCTCTAGGATAGCGCACAGGATTTTCTTATCATTTGTAAATCCGGAAATCCTCACAGGCTGCTATCTTTGCAGCGCTTTTTCAAATACCAAAACAAAATGAACTGGATAATACTCATCATCGCCGGATGCTTCGAATCCGGCTTTGCTTTCTGCCTCGGGAAGATGAAAGAAGTCACCGGTACGGAATACTATCTGTGGGGAGCGGGTTTCCTGATATGCCTGGCTCTGAGTATGCTCCTGCTGGCAAAAGCCGTGCAGACCCTCCCTATCAGCACGGCATATCCAGTATGGACAGGCATCGGGGCAGTAGGTACAGTACTTCTGGGTATCTTCTTTTTCCATGAACCTGTATCATTCTGGAGAGTGTTCTTCATCTCCACTCTGATCATATCAGTCGTAGGGCTGAAAATGGTCTCTGCGCACTGAGAGGCTGCAGGATTCCGGATAAAATCATAAAACTATTCTTACCTTTGCACTCTGTAATTATTAATGGCAGTATACAATGGCAACAAATGACACAGCAAGGACAGCCGCACTGTTTGACCTGGACGGAGTGATTGTGGACACAGAAGGAAGGTATACGGATTTCTGGAGGAAAATCGGGGCAGAGACCCTCGGGATTCCCGGTTTCGGGGACGCTATCAAAGGGAGGACCCTCGAAGCGATATTCGATACATATTATAAAGGTAAGCCTGAGCTTCAGGCCATTATTACCGAGGAGCTTGACCGCTTCGAAAGAGAGATGCCCTATGACTTCATACCCGGGGCGATGCATTTCATCCGCACACTAAGGGAACGCAATGTCCCTGTCGCAGTAGTCACAAGTTCCAACAGGAAAAAAATGGAGAATGTCTATGCCAGACACCCTGGTTTCAAGGAGACATTCGACCGCATATTCACCGGGGAGGACTTTCCCCGCTCCAAACCGGCACCGGACTGCTATCTGCTGGGGATGAAGACGTTCGGGGCCACCGCCGCCAGTACAGTGATTTTCGAGGATTCCTACACAGGACTAAAGGCAGCAAGGGATTCCGGAGGTTTTGTAGTCGGCCTGGCCACCACAAACACACGGGAGGACATAGCCCCTCTGGCCGACAAGGTCATAGACAACTTCACACAGATCTCGGCAGATGACCTGACCTATATGCTCCGGTCACGCCTTTGATGAAGTTATCCTGACCATCCCCGTTCCAGAGGGGCACATCGGGATCTGAATATCCCTGAAGTCTTTTCCCGTTGCAGATTATTCCAGACAGGCGTCAAGGTCGCGGATAATCCGCTCTTTGTCCATATGCTGTCCGATGAAGACAATCTTCTGCATCCTGTCTCCGTATTTCCCGTCCCAGTCCTTGAAGAAATCAGGGTCCTGCTTCATGAGCTGGATCCGGTCTTCTTCCGGGGCGGCAGCATACCACAGGCCGGCTTCACGCAGGATTTTCTGCTTGCCTGCCTGCTCGAACATATAGGACATATCCTCATTGTCAGTGAAGTAGCATACTCCCTTCGCCCTGATTACGCTTGAAGGCCATTTCCTGGCTACAAAATTGTCAAACTTGTTGATGTCGAAAGCCGGACGGCGGTAATAGACAAATGTCCCTATTCCGTATTCTTCCACTTCACCGCCCTCATGATGATGATGGTGATGATGGCCATGCTCCCCTTCCGCATCGCCGTGATGCTCTTCCAGATGTGCACCAGGATTACGGGCCTCTATCTCCTCCTCGGCAGTAGCCCTGCTGTCGATACCGCGCACCCATCCAGCCGAAGTCGCCACACGGTCAAAATTGAACAGCCGCGTGTTTATTATCCTTTCGAGGTCCACATCGGCATAGTCACACTCAATGATCTGCGCACCAGGCTGGAGTGTCCTGATTATCTGCTTTATACGTGCAAGTTCCTCGGGCCTTACCTCCGAAGCCTTGTTGAGAAGTATGATGTTGCAGAACTCGATCTGCCTGATTATCAGGTTTTCTATGTCCTCCTCGTCTATATCCTTGCGGGTCAGTACATCTCCACATGCAAACTCGCTCTGCATCCTGAGCGCGTCCACCACTGTCACGATGCAGTCCAGTCGGCATACCCCGTGCTTCGTATAGGCCGGGCCTAATGTCGGTATCATGCCTATGGTCTGAGCTATAGGGTCAGGCTCGCATATTCCGCTTGCCTCGATGACTATATAGTCAAACCTGTCCATGCACATGAGTTCATAGATCTGCTCCACAAGGTCAGCCTTGAGCGTGCAGCATATACATCCGTTCTGCAGGGCCACAAGGCTGTCATCTTTCTTCCCTACCACACCGCCTTTCTGGATGAGGTCAGCGTCTATGTTCACCTCGCCTATATCGTTCACTATCACGGCGAACTTTATCCCTTTCCTGTTGGCCAGGATGTGGTTCACAAGTGTTGTCTTCCCGCTGCCGAGATATCCTGTAAGCAGCAGTACCGGAATTTCTTTTGTAGCCATGGCAGTATTATTTCAGCTGTTTCCCGTCACAGAACGCCTTACCGGCCTTTCCGCCTATCCTGAGATACTCGTTGTTGAAAGGGTCGAAGATTACAGGATCCGCTTTTGCAGCGTCCACCTTGCCGTTCCCGTCAAGCACACGTTCATCAGCGCTGACATTCACAATTTCGCCGCGCAGGATACAGGTCTCAGGATTATAGTCCTTGAGACGGCACTCGATAGCCACAGGAAGCTCCTCTATAAGAGGGGCATCCACAAACTCTGACTTCACGGCATGGAACCCTGCCCTTGCAAACTTGTCAGGCACATTGTTCCCTGACACCAGCCCCACATAGTCACAAGAGACCACATGGGCAGCGTCGGCCATGCTTATGGTGAACGCCCTGCGTTTGAGGATGTTCTTCACTGTCTTGTGCCCTGCACTCAGGCAGAGGCTTATCTCGTTCTCTTCACTGATTCCACCCCAGGCGGCATTCATGGCATCTGGGGTCCCGTCCTCACCGTATGTCGCAATTATGAACACCGGCTGCGGATAAGAAAGGGGCCTGGCCCCGAAATTCTTTCTCATATCTGAACCTGTTTTTTAGCCGGATGCTGAAACTTGGAAGTTTAAGAAACTGACAAAATTTCAGAATCCTGATATACAGAAAAATTCTTCATCATCTGTGCCAACATTGACTGTCAGATGGAAAATGTCATAAAAAAGCCTATCTGGACTGCCCGTTCATAAGCTGCCCCTCTTTCCAGTCGATCTCCGGATAAGTCTCCGTCAGTACCTTGACGGAGTTGGCAATAGTACTTCCTCCGGAAGTGGCAAACGGATACACTGTCTTGCCCTTGAATCCGTATGTCTCTATGAAAGTGTTGATAACCCTCGGAGCAAGGTCCCACCATATCGGATAACCTATATATATGATATCATAGTTGTCCGCATCCTTCAGGTCTTCCATTATTTCAGGACGGGCTGCAGGGTCATGCATCTCTCGGCTGCTCCTGGACGAACTGTCTGTCCAGTCGAGGTCGGCTGAGGTGTATCCTGATGCAGGTCTGATCTCATAGAGCACGCCTCCAGTACGGTCTGCGATGATGCCGGCCGCCTTCTCTGTAGTCCCTGTGGCAGAAAAGTATGCCACCAATGTCTTTTTCACTTGCTCCGCTGTCTTCTGTGCTGTACGGTTCACCATCCTTTCTTCATGGTCCAGGGTCTGTGCCGATGCCGAGCACGCGAAGGCAACGGCTGCTACTGCGATTGCAAACTTTTTCATAATAACAACAGATTTAATTAATGTCAGTCCGACGAATTAATGTTTAATTATATGCAAATGTACTGATTCGCGCAGTATCAGTACAACCTCCATTACAGAAAATATTACTCTTTTTACAGAGACAGGCCCAGTATTCAGTCAATCATCCCGTCCTTTGCCATTTTTCAGTCATACTGCCGCTTCTGAAGGAATAATTCCGTGAGATTCATGTACAGATTTCTTCTTATTCACATTAACTTTGTCCCGTGACAAAGAATAAGTCTTTATAATATGGAACAGAAAAAGTATTGGGGAAAGACAGTGGCTTCCTTTTTTCTCGTACTGTGTACGATGCCGCTGGGTCATGCACTCATGAAAATAATGGAGTCGGCCATGCCTGCCACTGCGCTGCACTACTCCGCTTTCGCGATGGGGGCGGCAGGACTGGCGATGGTCATCATCGGGGTGTTCGTGAAAGGTGACACCAGTCAGACACTGTGGGGCCTCTTCGGCGGCCTGCTGTTCTGGACAGGCTGGGTGGAATTCCTTTTTGCCTACTATGCCGCCCGCTACGGTGTGCACTACGACCTGGTGGGATCCGGGACAGTGAGCACTGTCACTGAATATCTGAATGGAGTCGGGGTCAGCCATGAGACCATGATAAACGGCATCGACATCAAAGACATCCCTGTAGCGGAGCTGAAAGCCATGACGGGATCCCGCCCGGAATATCTTATCATGCCAGCCACCTTCGGGATATGGATGATGTTCATGGTGGTATATCTTTTCAATACGCGCTCAGGCTGCCATGCATACAACTGGCTTCAGAAAGTCCTTTTCCGAGGGAAAAGACAGGAGATAGTCCCGCACTCCATGTCACGGCACACTTCCATCACTACTTTTCTGGAGCTCAATATGATGATGTGGACGTTATACCTGGCACTGATGTTCCTGTACGACCCGGTATTCCTCGGAGACAGTCATCCGGTGACACTTGTCGTCGCTGCAGGATGTCTGGCAGGATCCGTGTTCATGTTCAGATACCAGCTCAGGCTGGGAGCATGGGGCGCCAACATCCGCATGGCTATTTCGACCGTGATTATTTTCTGGACTTTCATAGAAGTCTTCTCCAGGAACAATCTGCTGAATGAGTTCTGGGTCGACCCGATGAACCACAAGATGGAGATGGTCACAATCCTGATATGCTTCATTGCTCTGGCTGTTTTCCTTGCCGTTAAGGCCGCACGTAAATCCAGGGCAGCGGGTGAGCAGTGATGTACATCATGCGGAAATCATCCTGCACACCTCTTCAAGATATCCGGCGTCGGTCATGTCGAATGTGCCAAGTGCTGCGCTGTCAATGTCCAGGACAGCTATCACAGTCTTTTCAGGGGCCTGATGCCCTGAATTCCCGGCCGCGGTCCGGAACACCGGCACCACGATTTCCGACTTTGCGGCAGAACTGCATCTGATATGCCCTGGGAACTGTTCCACGTCATATACGACCTGGGTCTTGGCATCCCTCCAGGCTGTGCCGCATACACCTTTCCCGTAAGCGATCCTGGAGCACGCCACGGGTCCCTGGAAAGGTCCTAGGGCAAGCTCGGATGACCCCGGACTTTCTGCCGGGCCGGCGGCAGGGACCACTCTGTAAAAGCCGGTCCACAGGAATCCGAATGTTCCGTGGACAGCCGCTGCGGCATTGGCCATCCTGGCCACGATATCAGGCTCTCCTTCTATCAGGGCCTTTATCTGAGGAATAAGTGTGCGGTATTTCTCTTCTTTTTCTGTCATGACTGTCTGTTTTCTGACGACCGGAGGATTATTTTCCGGTATCCGGACAAAGTTAGTATTTTTAACGTTAGTTCGATTATCCTGCCAATGTTGAAGCATTTGCTCTGTTCTGGGGCTTCTGCGATATTTGGCCTGGCGGCCACATATACGGTTCACGCCTCGGCATAGCAAATAAAATTTGCTCTGCTCTGGGGCTTCTGCGATATTTGGCCTGGCGGCCACATATACTGCTGCGCCTCGGCATAGCAAATAAAATTTGCTCTGCTCTCGGCTTCTGCGTATATTTGCAAGTTCTAAAAGAAGAAAAGGCTTGTATGAACATAGATTTCGATAAGATTGAACTCTCCGTGATCCCGAATTTCAAGGGAGGAGAAAAAGAACTTGCTGCAAAAATGTTTTTTGACGGCACAAACCGTATCATGAAAGGCAGGCTCATCCCCGGGGCCTCCATCGGGATGCACACACATTCCGGCAGCAGTGAGGTCATCTTCATTACATCCGGAAGCGGATCAGTGATATGCGACGGGGAAAAGACCCCGGTATATGCCGGACTCTGCCATTACTGCCCTGAAGGGCATTCGCACAGCCTTATTAACGACTCGGAGGCCGATCTTGAATTCCTTGCTGTAGTCCCGCAGCAGTGACAACAAGTTCCCCAGACAGCGGAAATGGTTCTACGCGAGATCATCAGGAATATCTACCCCATGCCTGAAGAGTCTGTCTCCAGGCTCTCCGGATGCATATCCGAGCTGCACCTTCCCAAGGGCAGCATGGTACTGGAAGCAGGAAAGATTGAACCTGATATCTTCTTCATAAACAAAGGGATAGTCAGAGCATTCATCAACGACAGGGGGAAAGATGTCACTTTCTGGATCGGGAAGGAAGGGGACACGATTGTATCACTGATGAGCTATGTCTACGGGCGTCCCGGCTATGAGTCGGTCGAGCTGATGGAAGACTCAATACTTTACAAAGCGAGCAGGGAGGCTCTCGGAAAGCTCTTCATGGAAGATATCGGCATCGCGAACTGGGGCAGGAAGTTCGCCGAGACGGAATTCATGCGTACAGAGCAGAGACTGATTCCCATGCTGTCCATGACAGCGACCCAGAGATACACCAGACTGCTGGAGGACAACCCGGAACTGCTGCAGCGTCTGCCGCTGGAATGCCTTGCATCCTATCTGGGCATCACACCGGTAAGCCTGAGCCGCATAAGGGCAGGAATAGGAAAATGACATCATGCCGAACATACCGGAGGCGGACAGCGCCTTATATAGAATCTGTTAATTTCTCAACCAATGCTGAAGGCAGGCAAGAATGATTTACTGGAGCTCATCCGCAACGGGGAGCCCATGACTTTCGCACAGCAGCTGAACCTGACAGTTCAGCTGAGCATCCCTGCGATAATGGCCCAGTTGTCATCAATACTGATGCAGTTCATCGA
>JADIMB010000047.1 GCA_017694995.1 Candidatus Cryptobacteroides faecavium
ATATTGTGGCATATTGTATCGAAAGGGAAGGAATGAGAGTGTACGGGATGGACAGGATTGTGGACATGGAGATCACCGGAAGGCATTTCGACATGCCAGAGGATTTCGACGTGGACGTGCTTTTCAGGAACAGCTTCGGAGTGTACCTCCCTGACAGGAAACCGGAAGAAATCACCTTCAGGGCTTCGGAGAAAGAGGCGAGGTATCTGGAAGACCTGCCGCTGCACCACAGCCAGAAAGTCATATCAAGGGATGATGGTACCGTAACATTTTCTATATTTGCATGCCCGGACACCAGCCTGGTGATGGAGCTGCTGAGGCTCGGGCCGGGGATAGAAGTGACAGGGCCTGGAAGCTTGCGGGAACAGATTGTACTGCAGCTCCGCAAGACACTGGAAAAATACGGGGATATCCCGGCAGACAGAAATCAAATCGGCAACAGATAATGAAAAGAAACCGCAGCCTGGTCAAGAAGTCATGTTCGGCACTGCTTCTTGCCATAATTGTCCTGGCGTTCATCGACGTCCGGACAGGGACATCTGAAAAATGGATTGACAACATGAAAGAAAAAAAGACAGCCCGGGCCCGCATAGAGGCTGGAGGAAAGATAGAAATCAAGGACGGGGTCTTCTCCCCGGAGGTGATGCTGGCGATGGGACGGATATCCGACCCGCAGGTATCACCTGACGGAAACATTGTCATCTACGGTACGGGGTATATATCAGTGGAGGAGAACAATTCACTGACCAACCTGTACATCTGCGGCACTGACGGGAGCGGGGCATACAGGCTCACCACCGAGGGCAAGAGCATATCCAACGCCAGGTGGAGCGCCGACGGGAAGAGCCTCGCTTTCATCCAGGAAGGCCAGATTTTCACGGCAAAGCTCAAGAAAGGACGGGACGGGAGGCTCTCCCTCGGAAAGAAGGTGCAGGTCAGCGATGTCCCTGCAGGCATAAGCCAGTTCACCCTGTCTGATGACCAGAGCAGGATAATGTATGTCAGCACGGTGCAGAGCGCGCTCAAGAAGCCGTCGGACCTGTACGGCGACCTGGACAAGGCGGATGCCATATCGGCAGATGACCTGATGTACAGGCACTGGGACCACTGGGTGAAGGAAGTGCCGCACACGTTTGTGGCTGGCTTCGTCTTCGGCAAGGAGGGAGAAAAGAGCATCACACCAGGGACATCAAAAGACATACTTGCTTCAGAAAAAGAGATTTACGAGCTTCCTACAGAGCCGTTCAGCGGCATAGAGCAGCTCGCATGGAGCCCCGACGGGAAGACCATCGCATATTCATGCCGCAAGCTCACCGGGAAGAAATACGCATTCTCCACAAATACGGAAATCTATTTCTACGATGTAGAATCCGGGGAATGTACGCAGCTGACCATGGGAGGAGGATATGACACCAACCCTGTCTGGTCTCCGGACGGAAAGAAAATCTGCTGGATAAGCATGGAGAGGGACGGATACGAGGCTGACAAACAGAGGATTATGGTAGCGGACATCGAATGGGGCGTCCCGGCAAAGGATTCAGGCTCATCGGCTTCGCGGCTGCCTGTCATTTCCGGTGTGAAGGACATCACCTGCGCGTTCAAATACAACGCTTCCGCACCTGTATGGGGAACAGGGTCTGACGAGATATACTTCTCCGCCCTTGCAGAAGGGATACAGGGCATCTTCCGGGCCCGCTGCGCAGTCTCTGACGGGCAGGCGGACGGAGAAGTGCCAGGACAGGGCGCGGAAAGCGCATCCTGGGACATAAAGAGAATCACCGGCGAAGACCTGTGGTATGACTTCAATTCGCCTTTCCATATATCTGAAAATGACGGAGTAACGACCCTGCTGGCCGACTACAGCAGCATGGACTTCCCTACCGAGCTGGTAAGCATCAGGATCGGGGACAAGGCCGGAACTCCCGACGGAGGCACTATAGCGGCCGCCCCGCTTGAGGTCTCGCACAGCACCCCGCTTCCTGCAGAATGCAAGGTGACTCCGGAGCCGGTGCACATCTGCCAGATAACACATGTGAATGACGCCATACTCGCGCAGCTCGACCCCGTGAAGACAGAAGCGAGGTACATAAAGACAGTGGACGGGAAGGACATGCTCACATGGGTGGTCTATCCTCCGCATTTCGACAGCAGCAAGGAATATCCGTCCATCCTCATCTGCCTGGGAGGGCCGCAGGGCACTCTCAGCCAGGGATGGTCCTACAGGTGGAACTACCGTCTGATGGCGGCGCAGGGATATGTGACCGTACTGCCCAACAGACGCGGCACCACAGCGTTCGGGCAGGAATGGACAGAGCAGATATCGGGCGACTACCCTGGCCTGAACATGCAGGACTACCTCGTGGCGGCACGTACGCTCAAGGCCGAGCCGTACATCGGGAAAATGGCCGCATGCGGGGCCAGCTACGGCGGCTACTCCGTATACAACCTCTGCGGGATTCACGGCGATGTCTTCGATGCTTTCGTAGCGCATGCCGGGATATTCAACGAAGAGCACATGTACATGACTACCGAAGAGATGTGGTTCCCTAACTGGGACAACGGAGGTCTCCACGAATACCGGGCAGACCCGCGTACGGGCACTCCTGATGGCCCTGTGGGACCTGCCGGCGACGGGGAGACATTCGGAGGCATCCGCCAGGGCGGGTCGCCGTGGAGCACGGCACCGAAGGCAGTGCGGCACTACAGGATGTCCCCTCATACCATGGTTACAAAATGGCATACGCCTATCCTCGTGACACACGGCGGCATGGACTTCCGCGTCCCGCTGGACGAAGGGATGGCGGCATACAACGCAGCACAGCTCATGGGCGTACCGTCCAGGCTGATAGTGTTCCCTGACGAGAACCACTGGATACTGAAGCCCCAGAACGCCCTCTACTGGCACAGGGAGTATTTCCGCTGGCTGGACAGATGGCTCAAGACCGGCGACCTTTCAAGACTGTCGCCTGAAGGCGCGCTGAGGCTCAATGCCTTCATCAGGACGGAGAATGACCCTGAACTGATAATCGGCACAGCAAGGGAGCTCACTTATGCTTCCAGAGGAGACAAGGGATGCATTTCATACGATATATTCAGAAGTCTGACAGACAGGAATTCGATGATGATATGCGAGACATGGGCCGACGGGGAATCGCTTGAGCTGCACAAGAAGGCCCCGCATTTCACCAGCCTGGTCCCTGAACTGAAAGTGTCAGCGGAAATGCATACCGACAGCTTCACCATCCCTTCCGGGACAGGCTCTCCGGACAATGGGACACCGGTGAGGGTCAACCAGTTCTTCCGCACTGCAGACAATAATATCGGGGATGAAGTCCGGGATATAGCCGGGAAAGCGACCGGGAGCGATGGATGCATATCCTTCGACATTTTCAGAAGTGCAACGGACGCCGGCCTGTATCTGCTCTGCAGCACATGGAAAGATATGGAAAGCTGCCGGGCTTTCACCGGGTCAATGGGCACAGAAGGCATTGTCGCCCGGGCCCTGGCCGCAGACAGCACAGCCCGCATATTCCCCATGAAGGATGACAACTGACAACATTCCACCATCAGACAACCGCCATGAAACACTACACTGTAACCCTTGTCATCATACTTTTATCGGCATCTTTCCTGGTCCATGGCCAGGACGGGACACTTTCATCCGCAGCCTCCGCAGACCTTGATCCGGCGGGCCAGGAAACGGTGTCCGCCTCTACCGGGGAAGCCCGGGACGAAAACGGAAAAGCGTTTTTCCCTGTGAGGAATGTGGACATGGACTTCCAGCTGAGAGGCTCGCTCCGAGGTGATTTCCCGCACGGGGGGAAGGCATCAGCCAAATTCAGGATGGACGACATAAGGCTGAACATCGAAGGGCGGGCAGGGAAAAAGGTGTACTACAGGTTCAGGCAGTCATTCACTAAAGACTTCAATACCCTGGATTTCGAGAACATAGTCTCCGCGGTGAACTATGCTTTCGTGAAATGGCACGCCACCCCCAAGACCACCTTCACATTCGGGAAGCATGTCCTTGCGCTCGGGGGGCACGAATTCGATGCCGTACCGGTGTATGTCATCCAGTTCAGCGACTTCGGGAGCAGCCTCTCGTCCTACCAGATGGGCGTGAGCGGTGAGTGGCACATAACCCCTACGCAGGACCTTGTATTCCAGGTGAGCAACTTCAGGGGAGTCACCGATGACGAATTCTATTACGGCGGACTTCCGGAAGGGGTAAGCCCGACGAATTTCCCGTTCATCGCCACGGCCAACTGGAACGGCACCTTCCTTGAAAAGACGCTCAACCTGAGGTATTCGGCCTCATACGGGCACCAGGCCGCAGGGAAAGGGGTATGGCTCATGTCCCTTGGACACTCCTACCGGCTGAAGAAATGGGGTGCATATCTTGATTTCATGTGGTCCAGGCAGGGACTGGACGTGAGCAGCATCCTCAGTGAATCCATAGCGAGCAGCGACGGGAGGCTCAGGACCATGCAGAACACGGAATATTTCACCACAGTCGGCTACCTGCATTTCTTCATAAGCCCGAGCTTCATGACCTTCTTCAAAGGGGCATGGGAGTGCGGCGGGGTGTACAGCCCCTACGACAGCATATCACAGGGGCTGTACAGGACCAACTGGAACGCGCAGCTCTGCCTCCAGTACATGCCGACAAAAGACAGGGACTTCAGGCTTTTCGCACATTACAACTTCTACAGCAGGCACGCCACATCCAGAGGGCGCACTCTCGGGATGCAGGACCTGTCCGAGCACCTGGTGTCGCTGGGTATAATATATATAATGAACGTTTTGTGATGCTTAAACTCCAGACACCCGTAGATGCGGGCAGAAGCCGCATCGGGATTTCATATTCAGACCGTATTACGGTGCTTGGCAGCTGTTTTGCCGACAACGTAGGCAAGAAGATGGCCGAATGTGGCTTCAATGTATGCGTCAACCCTTTCGGCACTCTGTACAATCCTGTATCGGTATGCAGCGCCGTGGCCAGGCTCGAAAGCGGGGAACCCTTTACCGGGGAGGAATGTGTGCAGATGGGAAGCGGCTCGTCTCTCATCTGCTCATTCAGCCACCACACGTCCTTCGCGAGGGAGACCGCCGAGGAGTTCCTGCAGCATGCAAACGGCAGGCTTGCGGAAGCCTCAGAGTTCTACCGCTCCTGCGGCAAGGTGATTGTCACCCTGGGGACAAGCTGGTGCTTCAGGCACACGGGGCGGGACATGATAGTGTCCAACTGCCTCAAACGCGATGCGAAAGAGTTCACCAGGCAGCGCCTGGACCTGCAGAGCGAGGTGGATATTCTCGCCGGCATGGTACGCAAGGCTTCATCAGGAGGCACTTCCAGACAGTTCATATTCACGGTCAGCCCCATACGC
>JADIMB010000048.1 GCA_017694995.1 Candidatus Cryptobacteroides faecavium
TATTCGGATGTGCTTCCCGTCTGTCCTCTGAAACCGGAATACCTGCTGAAAGGAGACAAGGTCAGGATAGTTGACGGCCAGTTCAAGGATGCGGAGGCAACTGTGGTGGCAAGTCCTGGTGCCGGGCAGAAGGATGTGGTGGTATGTGTGGAGAACTGGATGTGCATTCCGCTGATGCATGTCCGTCAGGACCAGTATGAGATAGTCTCTCTGAATACGGATGCATCGCGGCTATATTCCAGACTTAACAACATCCGTCTCCTGATATGCATGCACGAGGCCCTGAGACGCCGTCATACGGTATCCGGAGTGACGGATGATGACAGGATGATGGCAAAGGAGATACTCCGTCAGTACAGGCATCTGGAGCCTGACAGCGACATAATGCGCTGCAAACTCTATTCGATTCTGCTCCCTGCCTATACTGTCCTTGGCGATGAGGCCGGATTCAGTGCACTTGTCGGGACAATCACCGGTATCCTTCCGCTTGTCAGGGCGGAGCAGTCGAAAGCTCTTCTGCTTGTCACCCTCTACGGCTGCACAGACAGCAGTATCTGGTGTACACAGGCACATGCCATAGTAGACAGATGGCGGACCGAACCGGGACTGAAGAAAAGCAGACAGCAGCTGATCGGCTGGCTGGATGATTTCGACAGATGGTTCGGCCACTGACTATATGCAGGCCGGAGTGTCAATGGTATCATCCGGTTGAAGGACAGGCATAACAGTACCAGGATATACAGACATGACAGTATCGGATATCCGGAAAATCCGGACTTGCAGAACCCGGTTATACAGACAATGGAAATGAATCAATCCGGAGGCGGCCTCACATGGAAGAGGCTGATGTCCTTGCTTGAACATCATCATAAAGACATCCTGAAAAGGGAATCCGCAGGCACGGACGGATTCATCTACCTCTATGATGCAGGGGAGTACTGGGTTGCGTTCGAGCAGTCTGCCTGCCTTCTAAGACAGCTGTTTCCGGACTGCGACATCATCGTGCTGCATCTGCAGGCCTGGCCTTTCCCTGTCGTGATGGCTTCTGTCCAGGACAGCCTCTTCCGCAAATATTCAAGGACGCATATAGTCCGCGCATTCGGGCCGGACCACAAGATACTGTCTGGCAGCCCGGTCTCTCCGGAGCAGTATTCCCGCTGGCACAAGGCCGCCCTTGATGGGCTGATATGACATATCGGGAGACAGGAATCAAGAAGATTTACGCTTAAGAAAAATAACTGAAAATAAACTCATTTTTATGGGCAAGACAAAAGAACGGATACATGTGCTGACAGCAGCCGTGTTATCGGTGATGTTCCTGGTATCATGCGGCCAGGTAAAAGATATCGCATACTTCCAGGACAAGGCTTTGGACCATCCGGAAGAAATCGACAGGCACGGCGGTATCGTCATTCAACCGAAAGATATGATTTCCATTGTCGTATCCAGCCGCAACCCGGAGCTTGCGTCTATGTTCAACCTTCCTGTCGTCAGCTACCAGGCCGGTTCCGAAATCGTTACAAGCGGGGGACAGCAGCGTCTTCTGGGGTATGTCGTGGACAATGACGGATACATCGATTTTCCGGTCATAGGCAGGATAGAGGTCGGGGGAATGACCAGGTGGGAGCTTTCGGAGTCGATAAAGGGGATTCTTCTGGACAAGGGATACCTGAACGATGCAGTGGTGACTGTAGAGTTCATGAACTTCAAGGTCTCGGTTCTCGGAGAGGTCGCCCGTCCGGGGACATACTCCATAGAAGGAGACAAGGTGACGGTGCTCCAGGCCCTGAGTCTTGCGGGTGACCTTACAATCTACGGCAAGAGGGAGAATGTGACGGTTATACGAGAGCTTGACGGGAAGAGGGTGTTCTATAATGTGGACCTGTGTTCGGTGGATGTGTTCAAGTCCCCGGCGTACAACCTGCAGCAGAATGACATAGTGTATGTCGAGCCGAGCGAGATCAAGGCAAGGCAGTCTACCCTTGATGACAAGGGGTTGAGGATGACTTCCATAGTGATTTCATCCGGGTCCCTTCTCGTGTCCGTGGCGACACTGCTGGCGACACTGCTGGCCAGATGAGAAAATAATCCATTGACTTATAACATAGAGATTTATGGCAGAAGAAAACAACAACGGCGGCAGCTTCCGGCAGGATGAGCAGCAGGATTTCAATTTTTCGGACATATGGGGTATGATATGGGGATACAGGTGGTGGTATGTCCTGTCGCTTGCGGTATGCATAGTCTTCGCGGCATTCTACCTGTACAGGACTCCCGGTGTGTACAGCCGTTCCGCCAAGGTCATAATAGATGAGGATGCGCAGGATGCTACCCTCAGGGACATAGCCAATATTTCAGGGTTCGGAGGCCAGGGGTCGAGCGTGAATGTCAACAATGAGGTTGAGGCATTCTCCTCTCCGGACCTTATGACCACGGTCGTGGAGCGGCTCGGGCTGCAGACCGGCTATGTGGAACACCAGTTTCTCCGTGACAGGGAACTTTACAGGACTTCCCCGTTCGAAATGTCCATTGTAGAACCTATTGTTTCCTCGTCATTCTCGTTCAAGGTCAGCAGGACCGGGGACAGCACATTCGTACTCAAAAATTTTACCGTAGGAGGAGTCAGGATAAGGAAATACAGTGCCGAGGGGGCGCTGGGCGACACCATATCCACATCCGTAGGGGACATAGTACTTCTGCCTTCGGCCTATAACATTGACTCCTGGAAGGATGACATTACTGTGAGCTGGGTCAACAGTACGGCCAAAGGGAAGAGCTATGCCGCCAGACTCAGCGCGACAGTGTCCGGAAAGCAGACTTCAGTGGTGGTGCTTTCCCTCGAGGACACATATCCGTCGCGTGCAGAGAATATCCTGAGCACCCTGATAGATGTGTATAACGACGAGTGGGTGCATGACAAGAACCGTTCCGCCAGAAACACGACGGATTTCATCAATGAACGGCTCGTTGTCATCGAGCAGGAGCTCGGGGGAATAGAGACGAGCCTGAAGGAATACAAGGAGCAGAACAGGCTTACGGACATGCAGGCCCTGTCCCAGTCCTATCTGGAGGAGTCGACGGAATATGCCTCGAAGTCATTCGAGGTCAACAACCAGCTGTCGATAGCGCAATATATCAGGGACTACCTTACGGAGCCGGCCAATGCCACTGCACTCATCCCGGCCAATTCGGGGCTTACGAGCGCCGACATAGAGAACCAGATATCGGAATACAACCAGATAGTGCTCCAGCGGGACAAGCTCATTGCGACGAGCAGCGAGAACAATCCCCTCATCGCTGACATGAATGCCGCCATGCTGTCCATCAAGAGCGCCATTATACGTTCCATAGACAACCTGCTGGCAACACTCCGTCTCCAGGCGGACAAGATCAAGAGCCAGGAGGATCAGATTATGGCACGTATCACTTCCAGCTCCGGACAGCAGATGGAGCTTCTGGGTATAGAAAGGCAGCAGAAGGTCACCGAGTCGCTTTATATCTACCTCTTGCAGAAGCGGGAGGAGAACGAGATAGCAAGTCTTGTGAATGTGGCCAACACCAGGCTGATAGTGTCTCCTACGGGTGCCCCGGGGCCGATATCCCCGAACCGGATGATGGTCCTGCTGGTTGCCCTTGTGCTCGGGGCCGGCATGCCGTTTGGGATAATTTTCCTCTGCAGGATGATGGACAGTACGGTCAAGGGTAAGAAAGACCTTTCAGTTCTCAGCATACCTTTCCTGTCCGAGATACCGCAGATGAAGTCGTCTCTGAAACGGAACATAGCCAACATCGGACGGCACAAGTTCGATAACCGGAACTGCCGGATTGTCGTCAGGAAAGGAAGCCGGAATGTAATCAACGAAGCTTTCCGCGTGCTCCGGACAAATCTTGACATGATGATAGGGAAAGAGGACGGAAACCAGGTTATTATGGTGACATCCTTCAATCCCAATGCGGGCAAGACATTCATCACGATGAACATGGCAGCCAGTATGGCTCTCAAGGGGCAGAAAGTGCTGATGATAGATCTTGACCTGCGCAAGGCGACGCTCAGCAAATCCCTGGAGAAGAACAGCGATGGGGTCGTGTCCTGGCTGACAGGCAGGCAAGGCGATCCTGACAGTCTCATACAGAACCTGGATGAGAATCTGGACCTTATGTCAGTCGGCGCTATCCCTCCCAACCCTGCGGAGCTTCTGCTGTCCGACAGGTTCGCAAAACTCCTCGACGCCCTCAGGAAAGAGTACCGTTATATCTTCATCGACTGCCCTCCGGTGGACATAGTGGCTGATACTTCCATAATAGCCCAGATGGCCGATGTGTCGGTGTTCGTGATGAGAGCCGGCATTATGGACAGAAGGGCGCTTCCGGTAGTGGAGGAACTGTACAGGGCCAGGAAATACAGGAGGATGGCTATCGTGCTCAATGGTGTCAGCGTCAGGTCGGGCGGCTATGGCCGGTATGGCTATGGTTATGGTTATGGTTATGGATACGGCTACGGCTATGGTTACGGCTCTTACGGCTACGGCAATGATGAGAAGGATGAGTAGCATTCAATGACAGCTGACGCATTCTGTTCAATTTTTAACGGAAAACTTAACAAATGAATATCTTACAGAAAGTATCCGACTGGTATTTTTCCCGGAAAGCGATACCCTACTGGTGCATACTGTTCATCGACTGCGCCGTCGTCCTGTTCTCCGGTTTCTTCGGATATTATATGGAGTGCGGCGGCATTGTGTTCATAACGAGATTCTGGGACATTGTCCTGTCTCTCCTTGTAGGGCTGGTTCCGTTCATCATCGCATTCCATATCCTTCACACATATTCCGGAATCATCCGCTATTCCTCATTCGTTGACCTGCAGAGAGTGGCAATCGCATCTTTCATCGGCTCGGCCTCGTTTTATGTCACAGGAGTGCTCATAGACTGGATCTGGCCGGTGCAGAATGTTGTCCTGTGTCCGAACATTTCCACTGTCACTGCCCTGTTCTTCTGCAGCACCCTGCTGCTGTGGCTTGAGAGGGTGGTCGTAAAGCGTCTTTTCGATTCATTCCATCTTGACAATGCAGTGCCGGTCGCGATATACGGGACGAAGGCAGGCGGGATAAGCCTTGCCAAGAGCATAATAGCAGTCAAGGACAAGAAATATTCCCTGCACGCCTTCATTTCGGATGGTGTCGAGATGAAAGGTGCCTATCTGATGGGCAAGCCGGTCTATCTCAACGGCAAGGGTATCGCAAAGAAACTCAAGGATGAAGGAGTGAGGACCCTGCTCGTGTCCCCGCTGAAGACAGAACGCTTCCGCTCCAACAACGGGATGATAGACGAGTTCATAGAGGCGGGTATCAGGATAATGATGATGACGAACGGGGAGGAATGGGACGGGAAGAGTCCGCTCGGCCATCAGCAGCTGCATGAAGTGGAGATAGACGACCTCCTGCCGAGGGACAAGATAGAGGTGGACATGGATGCTATATGCCGGCAGCTGTCCGGCAAGCGCATTCTCATAACGGGGGCTGCCGGGTCGATAGGTTCGGAGATAGTGCGGCAGGTGGCCAGGTTCCGCCCGGCAGAACTGATACTTGTGGACCAGGCGGAGACTCCGATGCACGACATCAGAAGGATGATGGCCAGGGACTGGCCTGAAATCGTGAACGAGACGATAGTGACAAGCATAACGAACAAGGAGCACATGGACAGGATATTCATGGAGCACAGGCCGGAATATGTCTTCCATGCGGCGGCCTACAAGCATGTCCCGATGATGGAGGACAATCCGGCGATAGCCGTCCAGAACAATATCTACGGGACACGTGTCATTGCGGACCTTGCCGTGAAGTACGGCACCGGGAAATTCGTGATGATTTCCACGGACAAGGCCGTGAACCCGACGAATGTCATGGGCTGCAGCAAGCGTATCTGCGAAATTTACTGCCAGAGTCTCAACCAGGCTATCCAGGACGGCAAGGTAGGGGGAGTGACGCAGTTCGTCACTACGCGCTTCGGGAATGTCCTGGGGTCTAACGGCAGTGTCATCCCTATTTTCAAGGCCCAGATCCGTAACGGCGGTCCCATAACCGTAACCCACCCGGACATCATCCGTTATTTCATGCTGATCCCGGAAGCCTGCAAGCTTGTGCTCGAGGCAGGGACAATTGGGAAAGGAGGAGAGATATTCGTGTTCGACATGGGCCAGCCTGTCAGGATAGTAGACCTCGCGAAAAGGATGATTGCCCTGTCAGGAGCGAAGAACATAGAAATCAGGTTTACCGGACTTCGTGACGGCGAAAAACTCTACGAGGAAGTGCTTAACGACAAGGAGGCTACAGTCCCGACTTCCAACCCTAAAATAATGGTGGCCAAGGTCAGGGAATACGATTACGATACCGCCTGCGCCAATGAGGAGAAACTGTTGGCTGTTTCGGAGACATTCGATGACATGGCCATCGTCAAGGTCATGAAGGAAATCGTGCCTGAATACAAGAGCCGGCACTCCAAATACGCTGTGCTGGACTGAACAATATATGATGCCAATATTCTGAAATACCCAAGTACATATGAGCATTTTTGCAGGAAAAACCTTGATGATTACCGGTGGTACCGGCAGTTTCGGGAATGCTGTGCTGAACCGTTTCCTTGAGACTGACATAGCCGAAATAAGGATTTTCTCCAGAGATGAGAAGAAGCAGGATGACATGCGCCACGAATACCAGGCGAAATATCCTGATGTGGCACACAAGATAAAATATTACATAGGCGATGTAAGGAGCCTGGAGAGTTGCCGGAACGCGATGCCGGGGACGGACTACATCTTCCATGCGGCTGCACTGAAACAGGTCCCGAGTTGCGAGTTCTTTCCTATGGAGGCGGTTAAGACGAATGTTATAGGTACTGACAATGTACTGACGGCTGCTATAGAGAACAATGTGGAGTGCGTCATCTGTTTGTCTACTGATAAGGCTGCCTATCCTATCAATGCGATGGGCATCACGAAGGCCATCGAGGAGAAAGTGGCCGTGGCGAAGAGCCGCAATTCCCGCAACACCAGGATATGCTGCACGAGGTACGGCAATGTGATGTGCTCCAGAGGAAGCGTTATCCCTCTATGGATAGAACAGATAAGGAACGGTCTTCCCGTCACCCTCACCGAGCCGAAAATGACGAGATTTATCATGAGTCTTGAAGAAGCAGTAGATCTCGTGCTGTTTGCCTTTGAGCACGGCCAGAATGGAGATATCCTGGTACAGAAAGCCCCTGCATGCACGATACAGACGCAGGCGGAGGCGGTATGCGAACTTTTCGGAGGCAAAAAAGAAGATATAAAGGTCATAGGCATCCGACACGGGGAGAAGATGTACGAGACACTGCTTACTAAGGAGGAATGCGCCAAGGCAGAGGACATGGGTGACTTCTACCGTGTGCCGGCAGACAACCGCAGCCTGAACTACGACAAGTACTTCACCGAAGGTGACACGAAACGTGCGATGATAGACGAGTTCAACTCTGACAACACCCGCAGGCTCGACCTCGCAGAAACAAAAGAGAAAATAGCTGCTCTTGAGTACATTCAGAACGAGTTGAAAGGAATAGAGAATATCGCGAAGTAACCACTGCTGTAATCACGGGACAATGAAGATACTTGTAACAGGGGCTAAGGGGTTCGTAGGCAGGAACCTGTGCGCCCAGCTGAACAATATAAAGGAGGGCAAGGCCCGCTGCTACGGTGACCTGCAGATAGACATGGTATATGAATACGACCTCGACTCGACGCCGGAACAGTTGGAAGAATGGTGTCGGGAGTGTGACTTCGTGTTCAACCTTGCAGGAGTGAACAGACCGAAGGATCCGGAAGAATTCATGAAGGGGAATTTCGGGTTCGCCTCCACGCTTCTCGACACGCTGAAGAAGTACGGCAACAAGGCACCGGTGATGCTTTCGAGCAGCGCGCAGGCATCGCTGACAGGACGGTTCGGCAACAGCGAGTACGGCCGCAGCAAGAAGGCCGGGGAGGACCTGTTCCTGCAGTACGGCCACGAGAGCGGGGTGAAGGTACTTGTGTACCGCTTCCCGAACCTGTACGGCAAATGGTGCAGACCGAACTACAACAGTGCCATAGCCACTTTCTGCCACAACATGGCCAACGACCTGCCAATCACAGTAAACGACCCGTCGGTAGAACTTGAGGTACTGTACATAGATGACCTGGTGGACGAGATGATACTCGCACTCAAAGGACAAGAACACCGGTGCGAGTTCGACGGACTGGAAGTGCTCCCGATACCGGACGGGCGGTACTGCTATTGTCCGGTGACACACAGGGCGACCCTTGGGGAGATAGCCGGGCTTCTGGCGCAATTCCGAAAGATACCGAAAACGTTGATGATGCCTGAAATGCCGGCGGACAGTTTCACGAAGCGGCTGCTGAGCACTTATTTCAGTTACCTTCCGAAAGAGAAGGCCGTCTTCGACCTCAAGACCAACAGCGATCAGAGAGGCTCGTTTACGGAACTCGTGCATACCCCCAACTGCGGACAGGTCAGCGTCAACATCAGCAGGCCGGGAGTGACGAAAGGGCAGCACTGGCACAACACCAAGTGGGAGCAGTTCATCGTGGTGAGCGGACACGGCCTTATACAGATGAGGAAGGAGGGGACGGACG
>JADIMB010000049.1 GCA_017694995.1 Candidatus Cryptobacteroides faecavium
GAGCAATATCGAAGTGGACAAGCTCATGATCCTCGGCGGAGGCCCGATCGGGGAAATGGTCGCCCAGCAGCTGTACAGGCAGATCGACTCTATAAAGATAATAGAACTCAAGAAAGACCGTTGCGTGGAGCTCTCCGAGAAGCTGGGGAGCAATGTGACTGTGGTCAACGGGGACGGCAGGGACTCGGACATGCTGCTGGAGGAGGGCATAAAGAATTACGACGCATTTGTAGCCGTCACCAGCAACACAGAGACCAACATACTGGCATGTGTGGCCGCCAAGAAGCTCGGCGTGAGCAGGACAATCGCGGAAGTGGAGAATATCGAATATATCCGCCTTGCAGAAGAAATGGGGGTGGACGCTGTCATAAACAAAAAACTGATTACCGCAGGGAGAATCTTCAAATTCACTCTCAGCAGCAAGGTGCGCTTCATAAAGTACATGAGCGGGACCAACGCGGAAGTCCTCGAATACATAGTGTCCCCAGGGAGCTGGATCACGAAAGGCATGCTGAAGGATATTGGATTCCCGAAGAATGCCATCATAGGCGGTGTGATACGAGGCAACGAGGCTTTCATCGCCGTCGGCGACACGGAGATAAAGGCTTATGACAGGGTGGCGGTGTTTGCGCTGCCGCAGGCGGTAAAGGAAGTGGACAAGTTTTT
Organism: Candidatus Cryptobacteroides faecavium; assembly: GCA_017694995.1. Lineage (GTDB taxonomy): Bacteria > Bacteroidota > Bacteroidia > Bacteroidales > UBA932 > Cryptobacteroides > Cryptobacteroides faecavium. The sequence continues at coordinate 667 of JADIMB010000049.1, forward strand.
CAGGTAGGAAAATTAATTTTCCCGCCTGAAAAACGAATTTGCCCCAGTCACATTCTGCGACAGCCCCGGAGGGGCATGCGGCGGATTATTCCGCCATTGTCAGTTTGACTATGTAGTCTATTTCGTCAGGAACTTTGGAAAGGGTGACCACTATACCGTTGTCATTCTTAGAGAATTTCAAGGTCTCCCCGCTGTTCAGACACTCGGCTGACCTGACTTTTCCCTTAACAGGAAGGAATATTGTATTGTCCTGACATTCAAGTATATGAATATACTGAGTATTGTCTTTTGAAGTGGAGACGCCCCACGGGTGAGGGGCTACTGACCCGATCCGTGTACCGTAGATGGTCTCCCCGTATTTCTTCATCCACTCCCCTATCTCACTCAGGCGCTGAACAGCCACCTCCGGAAGCTCCCCGTTCGGCTGGGGCCCTATGTTCAGGAGAAGGTTGGCATTCCTGCCGGCCGCACGCACCAGGAGATGGATAAGCTCCTTCGTGCTCTTGTAGTTCTGGTCCTGGATCTTGTACCCCCACATCCCGTTCATGGTCTCGCATGTCTCGAGAGGCAGCCGGCTGACATCCTGGCCCGAAAGGCCGGCCTTGTTCTCGCCCGGGAGGTCCCGCTCGAAAATCTGTATGTTCTCGCCCGGGAACGGGGTCTCATGGTGGTTGTTGGCGATAAGGCATGACGGCTGGAGCCTGTGTATCATGGCATACTGCTCGTCGAGCTGCCAGTCGAAATCCGGGTTGCCGTCCTGGTCCCACTTCCCGTCGAACCAGATAGCCCCGACAGGGCCGTAATTGGTAAGGAGCTCGGTAAGCTGGTTGTTCATGAAAGTGAAATAGCTGTCCCAGTCCTCCTGTGAGCGGTCGCACCCGGTATTGAGGCCTGTCCTTCCTTTCGGGTAGTCAGACCTGCGCCAGTCGATATGCGAGTAGTAGAAATGCAGCTTGATGCCCTGCCTGCTGCACTCGTCCGCCAGTTCTTTGAGCACATCGCGCCCGAACGGGGTAGCATCCACGATATTGAAGTCGGAATATTCCGTGCCGAACATGGAGAAGCCGTCATGATGCCTGGACGTGATGCAGATGTACTTCGCCCCCGAGGCCTTTATGGCCGACACCCACTCCGCAGCATCGAAGCGTGACGGGTAGAAGCCGGACGCGAGTTTCGCGTATTCGCGCCAGTCGATGCCGGCATTGTTCATGTACCATTCGCCCTGGGCGGTCATGCTGTAGATTCCCCAGTGCAGGAAGATACCGAACTTGTTGTCCTGGAACTCCTCCTGGGCCTTTACAATCTCCTCAGTGGGCCTGTAGCCCGGAATGCCGTTGTCCGCAGACAGCTTCCCGGCCGCCAGGGCCGAAAGCCCCAGGGCCAGGATCGGATAGATGATTCTTTTCATTGTATTCAACGCTTATCGGTTTACACAGTTTCAGTTTACCGGATGCAAACTTAGGGAAAATCTGTGGAATAACCTCAGGACAGCGGCAGATTGACGCATCACTTCCGTGTATTGTAAGCCTCGCTCTTCCTCCGGCCGGAAACCGGGTCAGTAGAGCCTCGGCTTCTGGACAGTATTGATTATCAAGGCCACGACATAGACAAAACTGCTGTACAGGAGAGGAATCATGGCCACCTTGAGACCTCCGTATATGATACCGGCCCCGGTCTCCGGATTCTGCCCGAGATAGTCGAGCATCTGGAAGATACCCATCATAGTCCAGATGAACCCGGCCATGAACCCGAGTCTGCCGAGGTTGCGCACCCAGGCCGGTGCTTTCCAGGCAGCGAAGAATATCGCGACAAGAATCAGGGTAATCACGCACATGCCGCCAAGGCCTCCCTGAAGAAAATAACCGATAATGTTTTTCATGACAGTAAATTTTAATGTTGTTTCTGACAAAATTACGGCAAGAGGCATTAACGGGCAAGTTTAAATCCCCTCCTTCACGGTCCGAATCCACTTATACAGGGATATGGCAGGGACGTGGCTGTCCTGACACCGGATATTTTATTAAATTTGCCGCCGTAACAGATTTGAAGGCTGAAGATGAAGCTCCTGGTCGAAATAGGTTATGTCATGCTCGCACTGCTGCTGCTCGCGTTGATTTTTGTGAGTTTCGACTATTCCTTCATAGAGTCCGTCTTCCTGGGGACGCTGTTCCTGCCCGGGGCGTTCTTACTGAAATTCTTTATTCCGCAGCTTGCACTCTCGCACGGGAAAAAGAGAATAGCCGATGCATTCTTCCTGTCCATGTCCGTAATACTTTTCACTTTCCTCCTGATGGTGGTTTCACACCTGTATATTATACCGGTATCCAAATTCAAGCAGATATGGGTGAACCCCATATTCACGGCTCTTATCCTGGGACTCATTGCCGGAGGAGACATGCTGATGCAGAGGTTCCGGTCCAGGCTCTCGCAGAAAATCCCCGAGACTATTTCCTTCGTCTCGGACAGGCGCAAGGTGTCGCTGAATGTGGATGACATCGTCTATGTCGAATCCAACGACCGCGATGTCTATATCCATGCATCCGACGGAGCCACATACCGCAACAAGACCCCTATCTCCCAGTGGGAGAACACTTTGGGAGAAAAGTTCATACGCACCCACAGGGCCTTTCTCGTGAACGCGGGCTACATCGGAGGGATAGGGGACGAGTCGGTCTGCGTCAAGGACGAGAAGATACCGGTATCGAGGAAATACAAGGATGAGGTCTCCCGCAAGATAAAAGCATGAGACTCTTCCCAATACGGAGGTTTATGCGTATCTTTGCCGGCGTTTTTCAGACATCATGTTTTTATGGCAAGTTATCTCCAGATAGAGAACATCTCGAAATCATACGGGCCGAAGGTCCTTTTCGAGCATATAGGCTTCAATATAAACGAGGGCGACAAGATTGCCCTGATCGCGCCGAACGGCACCGGCAAGACCTCACTCATGAGGATTCTCGCAGGCAAGGACAAGTCCGATTCCGGCGGCAAGATCATGTTTCTGAAAGACATACGGATAGCGTTCCTGGAGCAGGAGTACGAGCATGACCCGGAAAAGGGAATCATGGACCAGATAATGGACCACAGCACGGAGTTCACCAGGCATCTGGACCAGGAGCATTACTGGGAATACGAACGGAGGGTGAAAAGCCTGCTGACGAGTTTCCGTCTCACGGATCCGGACCAGAAGATGAAGGAACTGTCCGGAGGCGAGGTGAAGCGCGTGGCCATAGTCGAGATGCTCGCATCGGAAGCGGACTTCTTCATCATGGACGAGCCTACCAACCACCTGGACATCGATGCGATAGAGTTCCTGGAGAACTACCTTTCACGTGCACGCTGCACCCTGCTCATGGTAACGCATGACAGGTACTTCCTGGACCATGTGTGCAACACGATAATGGAGATGGACCACGGCGCGATATACACTTACAGAGGGAACTACGAGAATTACCTCGAAAAACGCGAGGACCGTATCGCCAACTACAACGCCGAGACCGACAAGGTCCGCAACATCCTGCGCCGCGAGCTCGAGTGGATGCGCAGCACACCGCAGGCCCGCACAGGAAAAGCGAAATACAGGATAGACGCTTTCTATGACCTGAAGGAAAGGGCATCGCAGGTATATACGCAGAAACAGGTTTCACTGGCGGAAGTGCAGGGAAGCTCCCGCCTGGGAAGCAAGATAATCAACTGCAAGGATGTATCGTTCCATTACGGGGACAAATGCTATATTGACCATTTCACATACAATTTCCAGAGATACGAGAAAGTCGGCATAGTGGGACGCAACGGGGCCGGGAAAAGCACGTTCATCAACCTTCTCACTGGTAACTATACTCCGGAGATGATATGCACAGACCCGCAGGAGTACACCGCGATGCCACCTGAGCAGAGGAATGGGAAAGGCCTGCTGACAGGAGAGATAGAGCGCGGAGAGTCACTGAAAATAGGCTACTACCGGCAGAGCGGGATGTCTTTCAACCCTGAGGACACAGTGCTGGAGACCGTGAACGACACCAGGCTCCTGAACCAGTTCCTTTTCCCTCATGACATGCTCAACAACAAGATAGGGACACTCAGCGGGGGCGAGAAACGCCGCCTCTACCTGCTCACCATCCTTATGAAGCAGCCCAACCTGCTGGTGCTCGACGAGCCGACCAACGACCTGGACATCGTGACACTCAACATTCTGGAAGAATATCTGAAAGAGTTCGGGGGCTCGCTTATCATAGTATCGCATGACAGGCACTTCCTGGACAGGCTCGTGGACCATCTTTTCGTGTTCTGCGGGGACGGGGTGATCAAGGACTTCATCGGGAGCTACAGCCAGTACAGGGAGTTCATAAAAGGCTACGAGGCCCGGCAGCGCTCCGAAGAAAGGGCCGCAGAGAAGACGGCAAAGGGTGTAAAGCAAAAGTCCTGCACCACTGCAAAGGACTCGAGCATCCAGGCTCCGGCCAGGAAGAAGCTGTCATACAAGGAGCAGCGGGAACTGGAACAGCTTGAAAAGGACCTGGAAAGCCTCAACGCAGAGAAAGCGGCCCTGGAAGCCGACCTGAACAGCGGCACTCTCCAATACAGTCAGCTGCAGGAAGCCTCCCTGCGCATCGGGGAAATACTTGCAGAAATAGAAACAAAGGAAAACCGCTGGCTGGAGCTTTCCTGTATGTAGCAAATAAAGCCCAAGCCTGTCCGTCTCAAGTTCGGTGTTTTCATAAACGGTATCGACTGTCTTCCAGGCAAATGCAGTTCACAGCCTGAAAGATGCAGTCCAGGTCCGTTTTCCGGCAGACCGGGAGTTCCGGTTTGCAATAACAGCAAAGCCAACATATATTTGCCGCAGAATTAAACATCTTAATTTATGCATTACAAAATAATTACTATCACTTGTGCACTGGCTATTTTCTTTTCTTGTACAAAAGAACAAGTAACTGCCAATATGGCGCAGTATACAACTAAGGAAATTGACATGTTGAACATTGACTCAAAAGAAACTGTAAAAAAACTTGTCAATCAAGAGGAATCATTAACATCACTAACAAAATCATTTACAGGAAATAAAATTCAAAATTTATTGACTGAGATGAATTTCATAGATTATATCAATGATCCTGTTATATCAGTAGAATTGAGGTCGCTTGGAATATCAAAACCACCAACTAATATTAATATTTATGAATTGTTAGGATACGACAACCTTGTACCAAATTTAAATTTTGCGAAACTGCTTAATATCAGAGGTGAAATAATGGTTAGGGATACAATATATAAAATATCACCGGCTGGGACATTTTACTTCCATAAATCATTATTAGATTATTTTGAAAATAATTATAGTAATATAAGCGCCTTGGAAGATTTCGAAAAACTCACAGACAGGACATATAAGCGAGAAGTAAATATTAACAAACAAGTAAGTTCAATTTGTCTTTATGATACTTATGCATATGATGACAAAGAAGATCTCATTCCAGATTTCCATATGGAAGAAATTGAAACAAAAATATCTCCTATACCACCGAAGAATGAAATAATTGATAATAATTGGGAAGAAGCACAAGATATAGATTGGGATAGTCAACCTAGTTATAATACCGGAGCAAATACAGTAGTAGGGAAATGGTTAGAAGGGGCATTCGGTAGAAACAAAAAGTATACATCAAATTTTGATTCCAAACATCGTATTTGGGCAAAGTTGTATTATTACGATTATGTCATCTATTCAGAAATAGGAGCAAAAACAAAAATGCAAAAGAAAAAAGTTGCTTGGAATAAAACAAAAGCTGAAAAACTTTATTTAATATGGAACTCAATGGTAATAAAAACAGATTTTCCCAACACAGTAAATTATCCACAAGTAGGAGGGAATCAACCTAATAGATATTTTTTAGGTAAACGAATAGAAAAAGTACCAGGTACAAATAAGGAAGGGTTAGTAGCTTATTATGGTGGTTCTGCACTAACTGATGCCGAATTAAAAAAATTTGCAGAGGCTGATTATGTGAATAATGTCATTGATTTGAAAATACATGTTAACGAAGATCTTTCAAAAGATAGAATATGTGCTGCAAAATACATTACGAACAAATGTATGTATACAG
>JADIMB010000050.1 GCA_017694995.1 Candidatus Cryptobacteroides faecavium
CCCTTATACTGATGAGGAAGCCGTAGAGGCTTTGGGGAAAGTGGCTGACAATCCCGTCATCACTGAGGTGTCACAATATTTCTTCCCTGACCAGTCTCCGGATTTCCTGAGGAATCTTCTCAAGCAGGTCAGAGGGATAGACGATTTCCAGATCATGGTGATGTCCAAGGTAGTGGAGTGGGTTCTGGACCATACGGCGCATATATTCTCCTATGACGGCGTGTCTAATATAGACAAGAGCCGGGGAAAGTTCCTTGCCCTTTCAAACCACAGGGACATTATCCTTGACCCTGCCATCACACAGCTCGTGCTTTACCGCAACGGCATCCCTATGACAGAAATTGCCGTCGGGGACAACCTCATTACAAACAAGTTCATCGAATATCTCATCCGCTCGAACAGGATGATAAAGGTTGTGAGGGGGATATCCGCCAGGGAGCTTTACCTTTCCTCCCAGATGCTGTCAAAATATATCCGTCTCAATATCACAGAGCAGAAAAGCTCCATCTGGCTTGCCCAGCGCCAGGGACGTACGAAAGACGGGTCCGACATCACAGAGCAGGGCTTGCTCAAGATGCTGGACATGAGCGGGACATCCGATTTCAGGAAGAACTTCGAGGAACTGAACATCATACCGATGAGCATATCTTATGAAATAGAGCCGTGCGATGTCCTGAAGGCAAGGGAGCTCCTCATATCCAGAAGCCGGAAGTATGTAAAGGCTCCGGGAGAGGACCTGAACAGTATACTCACAGGGATTAAACAGCAGAAAGGCAATATACATCTCAATATCGGGAAACCACTGACATCGGAGGAGATCGCCGTCGCGTCCCTTTGCGACAAGAACGACCGTTACCAGCTTATCCGCCATGCTGTGGACCTCAGGGTCATAGAGGGGTACAAGCTTTGGAAGACAAACTACCTTGCCTATGACATCATCAACGGCGGAGACAGGTATGCCGACAAATACACCCAGTATGATGTCGAATGGTTCAAGGACTACATGGAACATCAGCTTGACACTGTAGAAAAGGAGCTCAGCAGGGATGACCTCAGGGACATATTCCTCCGGATATATGCCAACCCTGTAGTCTCCAAGGAGATGTTGCGTGAGAAGAACACTCTGCCTGGATGGAAGTAGGACTCCAGTGCGGGATAAAGGAAAGCAGGCTCCGGATCCTCATGGATTCAGAGCCTGCTTTTTCCTGTGGCTTGACGGAGGGCTTCCGTTTCAGTCTTTTGATATCTTCACCGTATCCGGAAGATGAATGTCCATCTGCGGGAACGGGAAGTTGATCCCTTTCTGCGGCAGGATAGTGTAAATATTCTCGTTGAGCATATAGAAAACAGGCCAGTAGTCCTCTTTTTTAACCCAGACTCTCACGACATATTCAACTGCACTGTCCTTGAGCGCATTTACTGCAATAAGCGGGTTTTCCGGCGCTCCGGTCTCTTTGTACAGAATCCTTTTCTCGGCATCGACAATGGCTTTAAGGGCCGCTTTCACATCCTCTGCCGATGTCCCGTATTCCACTCCGACCAGCCATTCGATACGGCGCATGGTGTTCATGGAATAATTGTTAACGGTCCCGTTGGAGAGAGTGCCGTTCGGGATGATTATCATCCTGTTGTCGGTAGTAGTAAGCTTCGTGCTGAAAATGTTCACATCAGTGACAGTACCGGAATAGCCGTTTTCCGTCTCAATGAAGTCACCTGCTTTGAACGGCTTGAATACCAGGATCATCAGCCCGCCTGCAAAATTCTGCACCGTCCCGCTCAGAGCCATGCCGATAGCCATACCTCCTGCGGCAAGCAGTGCGGCAAGCGATGTAGTGTTTATGCCCAGAGTCCCTACTGTAATGATCACCAGGATCACCATGAGCGCTATGCTCGTGAGACTCTCGACAAATGATGCGATTGCCTTTTCCGTGTTCCTTTTCTCGAACAGGCGGTGAAGCATCTTCCTGATTTTCTTGATCAGCCATGCCCCGATGAAATATATCAGCAGGGCGATGAGGACTTTTATCCCGAAGTTGATGACTTCTTTCATCAGTTCCGGGAGAAGTTCGTCAATCGGTGTAGTGGCGATATGCTCTATCGTTTCCCTGGCGGCGGACTCGATCTTGTTCAGTTCAGCGGTGTCTGCCGGTACCGTCGACTGCAGTAAATTGAATAACATGGTACTACTTATTGTCTATTAGTGTTAGTACTTAACCCGGCTCAGAAGAGTTTCTCGACCATGCTGATTATTTCTTCAGCCGGCAGGAATGTGTCTATCACCAGGTCAGGTTCAGCGTAGACTACACTGTGATGCTCTTTGGTGAGAGATTCGCCACCTCCGGTGATATTAAGCATGATGACCTCGTTTTTCTTGACAGCCTGGTCCGATACCGCTTTGGAGAGACTTGCCACAGCGACAGAGGCCGCAGAATAGATATCTATGCCTTCCAGATCCTTGAAACGGGATTTCCACTCGTCGATTTCAGCATTTGTCACCTTGTAGATATCCCCTCCGGCATCAGATATGGCATCGAAAAGGCCACCGGCAAGGGAATATGGCGGTTTCCTGTTTGAGAGCACCTTCGCCTTGATGGCGGCAGCCTGGTGCCTTGCATCTTCCGCAGACAGGGGTACCAGCTGGCGTGAGCCGGCTTTCCATGAGTCATACATGATGGTGAAAGGGTCGTTCTGTGAAGGATACAGACGCATCTTGTGCTTGCCGAACCTTCCGTCCTCGATAAGCCTCAGGTTGTTCTCCCAGACAGCGATTGTGCCGGTGCCGCTTCCTATCGCCTGGAAATATGCATCCGGGATACGCCCTGTCACTTCCACTGCGGAGAGAAGAGTGGTGCCCATACCGTCCCTCCTGGCGATGTTCTTTGCTCCGCCTTCCGCCATGAACTTGGGTGACTGGCATACTTTGTCACCGAGAACGATAGCGTCAAAATAGTCGCACCCTGACGGGGCGGCGATGATCTTCACGCATTTGTTCAGCGGCTTGTGAAACCACAGAGCACTCATATTGTCCTCCGGGACAGAGAGCAGAAGAGGGATATTGTTGTCAGAACATACCTTTGCAAATGCCCTGGCCGTATTTCCGGCCGAAGCCACCACCAGGACCTTGTCATGCTTTTCCGGCAGCCTTGCGCAGACAGAATATGCCTCTGTCTCCTTGAAAGAGCATGTCTCCATGCAGGCGCCGATTTCAGGGAAATATCCGGAAAATGTGATATAGAGATTGTCCAGTCCGAGGTATGATGCAAGTCCTTTGCTCTTGTATGTAACTGGTGCATGGGAATGTTTCAACGTGCGTTTGACAGGGAGCCACTGGGCAAACTTATAGAATCCGTCAAGGTCGTTTCTGAGTTCAAATTCCTTTTTTTCATAGACAGCCCTCACCATGGCGGGGGTGTCACATTCCGGATCCGAGAGAGTCCATCCGGCATCTTCGAAGATCCTTCCGGTCGCACAATTCCTGAGTTTGTACTTTGTTGGTGTAAATGTCATGGTCTATAGGTTTTAGTTGCATTTACCGGGCTTCCGTACTGCCCTTTATTATTTTTATACTTGTATTTCTGTCAATTGTTTCAGCTATGTCCTCCACTTTCCTGTCTGCATAGCGGCTGAAAGTATTGAGGCACAGAGGACATGCGGTCACGATTACGTCCGGAGATGCGGATGTGAGGTTGCTGATGGCATTTTCCGTCATGGCCCTGCGCTTTTCAAACCCGAGTGACAGGCTGCCGACACTTCCTCCGCAGCAGATGCTTTCTTTCCTGTTCCTGGCAGCTTCCACCAGGGCTCCGGCACGGAGAAGGACATTGCGCGGCTGCTCGTAAATTCCGCTTCCACGTCCCAGCTCGCACGGGTCGTGGAACACATATTTCCTTGTGTCCCTGGTGACTTTGAGTCTTCCGTCCGAGATCAGACTGTCAATGAATTCAGTATGGTGCACTATCCTGATGCCTTCAAGCCTGTACCTCTCCTTGAAAATCCTGTAGCAGATAGGGCATGTGAGCAGAAGCGTATCCGCACCTGATTTCATGATGATCTCAGTGTTCTTCTCCACCATCTGCCTGGCCTGGTCAAGACGGCCCGCCATCCACATAGGGCGGCCGCAGCAGATTCCCCCGTCCTTGTCCATCAGCTCATATTCTACGCCGGCCTTTACCAGCAGGGACTCCATGGCTTTCCTGATGGAAGGGGTGAGGGCTGTCATGCAGCCGGCATAGTACAGCACTTTACCTTCAGCCCGTGATGTCAGCGCACCGGTGTCTATGGACGAATAGTCAGGTGTTATGCCGTACTTGCGTATGGAGCGCTGGGCTATCCTCAGCTTGTCGCCTTCCACTCCTACAGGGCATACTGCCGTACATTTCCCGCACAGAAGGCATTTGTCGCTTATCTCTTCTATACGCTTTTCGTTGCTGCGGCGGATCTGCCTGTTGAGATAGACGGTGGTATCCTTTATGTTGCCTTTCTGGACACTCATCGGGCATGCGTCTATACACAGGCCGCAGCTCGGGCATGAGTACACCTCCGCCTTTGCAAACCCTTTCCTTGCATGCCTTACCCTTATTCCTGCATTGCGCAGCGGTATGAGAAGTATCTCCGCGGGGATATGCATGTATCTGGTGAACGGCAGCACGCAGAAAAATATGCCCAGGGCGCATGAATAGGCCCACCAGGAAGGCAGCATGTTGGCATGGTCGCTCAAGAATGCGGTGAAGACGTGGTTCAGCGACTTCGTAAGGAAAGACCCTCCGCTGATGTCGGCCGTAAAGCCCTCCGCAAGCAGTCTGAGAGGGAAGATGGACCACAGCGAATACAACCCGACAAGGTCAAGGAAGCTCGGGTTGGTGGTCCTGCGCATCCCGAAGAGGCGGGACCTTATCCTCTTGATTATGGCCAGAGCTATACCGCTGAGCACTACCAGCAGGAAGAAGTCCATGAGGAAGAAAAGGACTGCTCCTTTCATCGTGGACTCGGTCTCGGCCACGAAATACCTGAAAAAAATGGGATAGTAGAAAAGCTTGGCCCTGTGGGGAGTGTACAGGAGCACCTCGATATGCCCCACGACTATGAGCATGAACCATCCGAACGCAATGCTGGAGTGCATATACCCCAGAAGCTTGTTCCTTTTCCATATCTTTACATGCAGCAGACAGTCGCAGAAGATATCCCTGACATTCTTCGCCAGGGTCTTGGGCGTGACCAGCGAAATGAAGAACCTCTTCCTGTCTTCCTTGGGCAGCTGCACTATAATCCTTATCAGGGCTATGATACAGTATGACAGTATGAATACCATTCCGATCATGAATGGCAGCACGAAGTCATTGTAACCTGTAAGAAATCTTTCTCTCACCTCAGTCCTCTTTATATATTTTACATATAGACAGTATCAGATGCCTCGTATTTATTCCGCGCGGGCATACCATGCTGCACTTCCCGCAGAGCATGCAGCACTTGAGCATCTTCACTGCCTCTTTCTCCTTTCCGCGCTGCAGGTCATGCAGCACTTTACGCAGGCTCATCCCGCTGAAGTTCCCTGCAGGACATGTGGCGCTGCATGAGCCGCAGGACATGCATTTCCATGCATCAGGCTCGATTTCATGCAGCCTTTCAAACAGCGTGAGGTCCACATTGTCCAGATTGACAGTGGAACTTGGTGAAATGCTGAATCCGAAAATGTTCCCCATACCCTAAAGCCTGTTAATGTATGAATGTATCTCCAGGGCTGCGGAACGGGCTTCTGCAAGTGTCTCGGGGACTGTCTTCGGCCCGGTGCAGGCCCCGGCGTAGTATATGCCTTCTTTCGAAGAGCCGGTGATGTCCGCTATGTTGTCCCTGCTTTTGAAGAATCCGTCCGAATCGATCTGAAGGGACACCATGCCGGCAATGGTGCCGCAGTCCTTGTTGCATACCATCCCCGCCATCAGCACCAGCAGGTCAAGAGTCACTTTCACCGGTTTCCCGGCCAGGGTATCCTCCGCCTTGACGATGACACGTCCGTCGATATTCTCGCTGACTTCGGACACACGTCCGCGGATGAACCTGATGCCGTAGTCACGCTGCGCCGATATATAGAAATCCTCGTATTTCTTCCCGAACATCCTGAGATCCATGTAGAAACAGTATACCATGGCATCCGGGAACTTTTTCTTCATCTCGATTGCCTGCTTTACCGCGGTGATGCAGCAAACCTTTGAGCACTGTGAATTCCTGGCTTTCTCATCCCTGGAACCGACACAGTGCACAAATCCCACTGCATTGATCTCAGTACCGTCAATGCGCTCGTCATCACCGGTGTTGAACCAGCGCTCCAGGTCGCTGTTGGTCATCACCTGGTCATACACACCGTAGCCGTACTCTTCCTTCTTTTCCGCCTCAAAGACGGAAAACCCGGTGGTTATAAGGACGACTTTCGCGATTACCGACACACCGTTGGTGAGCATAATGTTGTAGCTGTCCTTGAGCTTGTTCATGAAGGAGATTTCGGTATTGAGGAAGATATTTGCCTGCTTTGTCTCCTCTATGAGCGCCGAGACAATATCCTTTGCCGGAGTCATGTCAGGGAAGAGGCAGTGCCATCTGGCGACATGTCCTCCCAGGCTGTCCTCCTTCTCTACGATTATAGGGTTGTATCCCAGTGCCAGGAGCTGTCTTGCGGCCTCCAGACCTGCAATTCCTCCACCTACTATGACAATGTTGTCTTTCATGTTGTTTTCTGTTGTATTATACAAATGGCGGCAGCGCACCTGCTCAGCAGCACCTCAGCACGCCGGGGAGTTCGGGCTTCATCAGGTCTTTCTTGTCCAGGCCCTTGTATTTGTCTTCAGGGTTGTACTCTATGCCTATCTTGTCCAGAAGAGGCTCGACGGCCACCTGGTGCAGCTGCAGTCCCAGGTCCCACGGGTCATAGCCCAGGACCAGACCTGCCACTTCCTCGTAAGTGAACACAGGTATGCCGTAGCCGTTACGCCCGTATGTCTTGCCTTCCATCTCCGCGATGACGTACTGCCATCTGTCCAGGAAATAAGGGCATCCAGGACAATTGGTGATGATCATGTCTGGATGGTACGGCTCCATGGACTCGAACTTCTTGTGTGTATTTGAAATTGAGTAGCCCCTGTTTGCCTTCACATGATACTGCCTGAAACCGTATCCGCAGCAGTGCCGGCGTTCAGGGTAGTCTATCACGCTTCCGCCCCATGACTCTACCATTCCGCAGAGCACATAAGGATACTCGGCTCCTCCGACACCTTTTGAAGGGAACATCTTTGAGTAGTGGCATCCGATATGCTCCACGACTTTGAGCGGCTCTCCGGTCTCCTTGTCCACAAGGCGGTATTTTGCCCTCTCAGCTATCCTGTTCCTGTATTTGTAGATGAGGTCACTTGCATGGGCCACGTATTTCGGCTTCTTGAATTCCCTGCGGCAGGCCTTCCACAGCAGCTCGCGTATCCTGGTCTCCAGCTCCGGGAACTCATGCCAGGTCTCAAGTATCTCCAGATAATTACCGAACGATGTGATGCATGATGCCACATAATTCTCGTACCCGGCTTCTGTCATCAGGGAAAACTGCCTGGCGACTATCGTCATGACGGTTTCCTGCGGGATTGTGTCACAATGATACGCGATTCCTCCGCATGTAGTATGGTTTTCTGCTTCGTAGAAGTCCTTTCCCAGTACATTCCTGCATATCTCAAGGAACATGCGTTCCGCTCCCGGGAAAAAATTCTGCCTTATGCAGCTTCTCACATAGAACCAGTGGTCATCAGGGATTTCCTTCTGGTAGTCTGCCCATATCTTCTGCTTACCTTGGTAAATCATGGTCTGTATTCTGTTTTAATCCGGTTTTCCAGTGCTCCGCGGCTACAGGCCGGGGTCACTGTTCTTCATTGTTGAAATGGCCCGGGGAGATTCTCTCGAAAGTCATTTTCAGATATTCATCTGTATCCATGCCCATTTCCTCGGCCTTAATCCTGGAGTATTTCTCGACCGTCTCTATCCGCTCTGTACCGCCGGTGACGTCAAAGATGCTCTTGAGCTCGTCGAGTGATTCCTGCGGGATTTTCCTCAGGACTCCCGGACCTTTACCCTGGTAGTTGGCTCCGAGCCTTGCGAAATTGTCCTTCAGGTGCTCCGTGTGCCATTTCCACACCGGCCCCGACTCCACATGGTCCTCCCATCTGAAGGTCTCTGGATAGACGCAGTATCCGTAGTTGAGAATGTTACCCGTAAGTATACGTGTCAAAGGGAAAAGCTGTCTGCCTTTTTCCGAACACGTGAAATAGCCGAGCTTTGCGGAAAGGTTGCGGAGTGCCATTATGACGAGCCCGGGAGCATTTTTCCTGGGGCATCTTGTAACACATGACATGCACTCTCCGCAGTACCATATCACATCACTCTTGAGAAGTTTCTCAATTTCCGCCTCATCCTTGCTCTGGACTATGTCCACAATCTTTCTCGGGTCATATCTGTAGAATTCGGCTGCAGGGCAAATTGCAGTACAGGTGCCGCAGTTTATGCAGGTCTTGAGCCCTTCCTTCACCCTGTAATCCTTTATGAGTTCATCATATAGTCTGCCCATTTCTGGTGTAATTTGATTGAGGTTTCAGTACGTGCCGCACAGCGGCAATCTCACAAAGGTATAAAAAATTTTTTCTTATCGGTCCAATCTGACCACATTCTCTACATGATGAGTGTGCGGGAACATGTCCACAGGACGGACTGCAGTGATCCTGTACCTGCTGCACAGGATTGCAAGGTCCCTGGCCTGGGATGCAGGGTTGCAGCTTACATAGACAATCCTTTCAGGCTCCGCGTTCAGGATGACCTGAGCCACATCCGGATGGATTCCGGCCCGCGGCGGGTCAAGTATCACTACGTCCGGCCTGCCGTGCTGCGAGACGAAACTGTCTGTAAGGATGTCTTTCATGTCCCCGGCGAAGAACTCGCAATTGGTTATCCCGTTGGCAAGCGCGTTTTCCCTGGCATCGCAGATGGCTTCCGGGACATACTCTATCCCGATCACTTTCCTGGCCTTTGACGAAACGAACTGGGCTATAGTACCGGTCCCGGTATACAGGTCATACACAGTCTCTTCCCCGGTCAGCCCCGCGAATTCACGCGCAACGCTGTACAGTTTGAAGGCCTGTCTGGTGTTGGTCTGGTAGAATGATTTCGGCCCTATCTTGAAGCGGAGTCCTTCCATATGTTCATATATGGCTTCATCTCCCTTGTATAGGATACATTCCTGGTCCGCAACAGAGTCATTAGCCTTGCCGTTGATCACATAATAAAGGGAGGAAATCTGCGGGAACGCTTCTGACACAGCGTCCAGAAGAGCAGTCCTGGCCTCCGCATCCTCATGGTAGAAACATATTATGAGCATGATGTCGCCAGCCTCTGTGCTGCGGATGAACATATTCCGCAGAAAGCCGGTATGCTCCCTGATGTTGAAGAACGGGAGCCCGTGGCTGACAGCATACTCCTTTATGAAGAGCCGGATCTGGTTTGACGGATCCTTCTGGAGATAGCAATGCTTGATATCAAGGACCTTGTCAAAGAACCTGCCCACATGGAACCCGAGTCCGCACCGCTGGGCCGGTGACAGTCCATCCGGGTCCTCGTCCTGGTATATCCACCTTCTGTCAGAGAAAGTGAACTCTAGCTTGTTCCTGTAATAGACAGTCTCGTCAGAAGGTACAATGGGTGATATTTCCGGTACGTCCAGATGGCCGATCCTCACCAGCTGGTCATATACCTGCTGCTGCTTGGCCTGCAGCTGCATGGGGTAGGGCAGCGGCTGCCATTTGCAGCCCCCGCAGATGCCGAAATGGCTGCAGAACGGCTCGATCCTGTGCTCGGACGGGGTCACAAGACGGAGGATATACCCTTCCATGTAATTCTTTTTCTTCTTGGTGACTTTCACATCCACAATATCGCCGGGCACCGCAAACGGGACAAAGAGCACAGCCCCGTCCACTTTCGCCAGCGCTTTCCCTTCTGCCGCCACCGATTCTATGCGGACGTTTTCAAGTATGATATCCTTTTTTTTTCTTGCCATTTCCTATGCTGTTTTGCTTATGTCATGTCGAATGACAGGACGTCATTTGACACTGTTGCTGTATTTGAGGAGCGACTCTGATATGTTGATCATGAAATCGCCCATCTGCTCAAGGTGGGAGATTATGTCCATGTACCAGACACTGGTCTGGTAGTTGTCCCCCTTCTGCTCTATAAGCATGATTTCCTCGTCGCGGAGGGTATTCCTCATGTTGTTTATGCTGTCCTCGGCGTCATAGGCGGATGATATGTTGTCAATCTTCAGGATGTCGCCGGAGAGGTTCTGTATCATCACCTCATACGCCTTGTCCACCAGGTCCACCATCCTGTTCAGCTTGGTGACTGATTCAGGGGAGAAGGACTTGCCGTGCGCATTCTTCTGAGACAGTATCCTGCTTATCGCCTCGCCGGAATCACCGAGGCTTTCAAGTTCACCTATGATCTTGTACATCATCCTCACTTCGGAGATGGTGTCGTCGCTTAGCTCCTGCTTTGAAAGGCTGTTCAGGAAACAGGCAATCTCGTACTCTATCCTGTCGGCAATCTCCTCGTATTTGACGAGCTTGGCCCTGAACACCTCGAATCTGTCCGGATCCGTCTCGTTTATCGCCGACCTCACATATCCGAAGCCCTTGCGGGAGATGTTCGCGAAATGGACAATCTCTTTCATGGCCTGCTCGGCAGCGAACTCTGAAGTGCGCATCGGGCCGACATTGATGAACTGCAGCTTGACATTGTCGTCCTCAGGATTTGCAGGGCTTTTTACCATCCATGTCACGGCCTTGACAATCAATGGAGTGAACCATATCAGGATGCAGGTGTTAATGAGATTGAACATCGTGTGCATCATTGATATCCCGTACAGGGCCGCTGTCTCGGCATCACCGGAGGCACCTTCTCCGGTATAGGAGACAAGAGTCGGGTCAGGATAGCCTATCCATGTGATTATCTTGCCTATGAACGAAAGGAACGGATGGAAGAATATAAGGGCCCATATCACTCCGAAAACATTGAAAAGTGTATGGGCCCTTGCCGCGCGCTTGGCCGCAGTGTTCGCCACGGCAGCCGCTATGTTTGCTGTAATGGTCGTACCTATGTTCTCTCCCAGTACCATAGCCGCCCCCATCTCGAACGGTATCCAGCCCATGTTGAGCATGATAAGGGTAAGGGCCACGGTCGCACTTGATGACTGGAGCACCAGAGTGAGCAATGTTCCTATGACCAGGAAAATCAGTACGGACCCGAAGCCGAACTCCGTCCATCTTGCGATGAAGGACAGTGCTTCCGGAGAGGACTGCAGATCCGGGACCGAATCCTTCATGAAGGTCAGTCCCAGGAACAGCAGTGAAAATCCTATTATGAATTCACCTATATTCTTCCTCTTGCTTTTCTTGGACATCGAGCAGATGAACCCCACGGCCATAAGAGGTATGGACAGGACAGATATGTCAGCCGTGAACCCCAGCAGTGAAATGATCCAGGCCGTGACAGTAGTGCCTATATTGGCCCCCATTATCACACCAACCGCCTGAGTAAGGGTCAGAAGTCCCGCATTCACGAAACTCACTACCATGACAGTAGTGGCGCTGGATGACTGGATTATAGCCGTTATGCTGAGTCCTGTAAGTACTCGCTTGAACGGGTTTGATGTCATTGCCGCAAGGAATGACCTGAGTCTTTCCCCGGCGACTTTCTGCAGTCCGGAACTCATCATGTTCATTCCGTAGAGGAACATTCCCAGAGCTCCCAGAAGAGTCAGAATCTGTAAAATCATAATATATAG
Organism: Candidatus Cryptobacteroides faecavium; assembly: GCA_017694995.1. Taxonomy (GTDB): domain Bacteria; phylum Bacteroidota; class Bacteroidia; order Bacteroidales; family UBA932; genus Cryptobacteroides; species Cryptobacteroides faecavium. The sequence continues at coordinate 11,855 of JADIMB010000050.1, forward strand.
CGGTTAATAGGTTTTCCTTGTCCGCATGCCGGGTATCCCGGCTGCAACCGCCTTATTTTATGAGCTTCTCCGCCTTTGAAATATCGTATGAATACACTGGTGAGCAAGGCTCATATTTATAAGGTATATATTCAAACAGCTGGGTGAAGACATGGCCTGTCTTTGTATTGAAATAGGTGTCAACCTTCAGCCCGTTGCCTTTGTTCTCTTCCTTGAGGTCAAGACTCTGCGGATCAGTTGAAAGCGCTTTAAGGATGGACTCCGACCTGCTTGCAGGGAAGTATTTCTCTGTCTTTTTCATCACTTCGCCTGTCTCGGAATCCCTGTATGATGTCTTCATAACAAAAAACAGGATGAGACCGGCCACTCCGAGAGTATATCCTGTGATGTTCAACGGGACAGAATCCGGTGTCACAATAAGTCCTATACCTGCTGCAAGCAGGACAACTGAAATCGCTATATCTTTTGCAGAACGAACTCTGCTGAATCTTTCTTCCATAATTTAATTTATTATCTGATTGGTTTACAATAAGTTATTAAAAAACAAAAGGGGAGTGGAGGAGCATAGCGCTCCCATCAGATAATAAGTTTCCTGAAGGACAGCAGCCTGGTTTTTTCTTTCCAGAGTCCTGAAGGAAACAGTCCTATATATGAAATGAAGGTGAATATCGTGCTGCGGCTGATTACTTTGCCGTCCTTGAATGTCGTGTCTGGCGCCCCGGGCATACTGGTACGCTTGGCCGTCGACTGCTGGCGGGGAGATCCCGATACTGTGGTATTCCGCGGGACAGCGATCTGCGGGGTGTCCGCATAGATGTTCCCGGTGTCATGCCGGCCGTCTCCATGATGCGCTGCCGGAATGAGGACTCCCGGGAAAGGCTCCTGGACTGCGGCATCCGGCCTGCAAGCCACGGCGGAAGCCGTAAACGAATCAGAACCGGTCAGGCAGAACACTGCCGCGACCAGAACCAGGGCATGGAACCATGCGTATATTTTACACAGTCTTTTCACGGTCGGCAAATTTAGTCTGAAAATCCAAATTGTCAAAATTATTACATTTTTATTAACAAATTATCCTCCGCCGCGCCTGCAGCCGGACATATATGCAAGGGGAGTTGCCGCTGCATACATTAGTTAACATAATGTAAATTGTATGACAAAACCGAACAGGGCCGCTATTACCTGGAAATCAGTCATATGGACATGTCTGTATAAGAATTCTCGGGAGAATTTAAACAGCATCCATATCAATTCAAAAAATTTATGTTCGATATTTTAATATATGAATTATATTTGCGCAGAATTTCTAACAATAGATCTAATATTATGTTTCTGACAAAATCATCTGTTGTGCTGAAGCCACTTTCGGCTGCAGCTATCATTTTGTTTGCATGCTCATGCGTGGATGAGGCGTATGATCTGAGCAACGGTATCGACGGCACCGTCGACATCCAGGGCTCTATCAGCCTGCCCATCGGAAGTACTGAGCTTATGAAAATCGGTGAATTCCTGAAGTTGGACCAGGATGACCCTTCTTCCGTGCTCACTACAGACAGTGACGGTAATTATTTGATTTCTGTGACCGGCGAGCCGATTGTGCAGGCCGTGGAAATCCCTCAGATAGAAATCAGCTCCGATGAACTCTTCAGGAATGGCGGCTTTGGGGCAAATATCGAGAATATCAAGGACAAAATCCCCGGATTTGACCCCTCGATTCCGATTCCGGACGATATTGACCCGATACTTTTTTCTTTCGATGGACAGGATACTGACATCAGTATAAACGAAGAACTCGCAACGGAAGTAACTGATATTGTGAAGGATATCAGAGATGTTTCACTCGAAGCTCCGGTACAGCTGACTATATCCCTGTTTGAAGGAAGTGCCGGGAGCTCCGACGGTAAAGCAGTGCTGTCGGGAAGTGATGAAGGTGAATTCACCATTGATTTTCCGGAGGCCATAACCCTGGAAGGAAGATCAGGCAACTGCACTGTCAGAGACGGCCATACACTTGTCTTCGACCCGGTGGACATATATCTGGGGGAACCGGTGGAATTCGGCTTTGTCATCACTGGGATAGACCTTGAAAAACTACCTGAAGGTCAGGGATTTACAACTGACGGGAGAATATATGTAGATGAACTTATAAACCTCTCCTCTATTGAACTGTCCATCGAACCGAAGTTCTTCGGCGACGATTTTGAAGACATTCCTGATGATGCAGGACTGGATCTCAGCCTCAATGTAGATGACTCCAGGATCAGCCTCAGAGGTGTCACGGCTGTGCTGGACCCGACAGTGGATATTGAGGACCAGACATTCGAGATAGGAGAGCTCCCTGAATTCATCTCCGGAGACAATGTAACCCTGGACCTGTACAACCCGATGCTCAATCTCTGCGTCAAACTTGACAACAATGTACCTACTGTGGAGAACAGCTTCCCGGAATTCCGGCTGGAGGCTTCCCTTGATGCGCGCAAAGACGGGAATTCCACTTTGCCGGACGGTTCCCTTGTCAGGATCGGATATGATAATCCTCTGTCAATCAGAAAGGGAACCAACAACATCTGCATATCCCGCATCCCTCTCGATAACTACGGTGATGACCCTTCACAAAATGAAGTATACTGGAACAACATCATCGTGGAGAATATCAATGATCTGATACGCATCATACCGGACGAGATAGTAATGAGCGACATAAATGCATATATCCCGCATACAGGAGAAAACGGGAATTGGAAAGCAGATGACTATATTACGATAGCCTTCCCTGAACCGGACAGTTACGGTACTTCAGATCCTCTCCGCTACGAAATCAACATGGACTACAGTCTTGAGGTTCCTCTTGCCTTCGGACCGGATCTCGAGATCAAGTATTCTACAGACTTCAACGGGTGGAACAGCAATTTCAGCAGCGACGGAAGCTCGGACTACAAGCTTGACCTCAAGGAGGCTGCTATCAGATTTGACTTCATCAACTCCATTCCGCTGGACCTCAGCCTTACAGCCACCCCTATTGACGTGGACGGCAATGAAATGAGCGACATTACAGTTGAAATGGACAGCAATCTCCCTGCAGGAGAACCAGGCAACGAGACCTCTGCGCCTATCACTATCACACTTACAGCGACACAGGAGGCCCTTGACAGGTTTGACGGACTGAGGCTGAATATCGTTGCCACGTCATCAGCAGGCCTCGAAGGTGTGGCGCTGAATGAGAACCAGGGTGTGAAGCTTGAGAAAATCAGCGCAACCATACAGGGCGGAATACAGATGAATTTAACTCAGCAGAACTAAGAAACAGCTCCTAAAAGATATGAAAAAGATTATATTGATTCCTGCAGTAATTGCCCTTTCCGCCATTGCATCTGTGAGTGCAGGGGCCCAGGTCAATTCAGGATATTTCGTGGAAAACTATACATACAGGCACCAGCTCAACCCCGCTTTCGCAAGTTCCCGCGGCTATTTCGCGCTTCCTACGATAGGTAATCTGGGCCTTACCACACAGAGCAATGTCGGCATCAGTACATTCCTCTATCCTTACAACGGCCAGCTGACGACATTCATGAACGGCGCTGTCAGCGCGGACGAATTCCTCGGACGTCTCCATAAGAACAATAAACTTGGCGTAGACCTTTCCATGCCTTTTTTCTCGGTGGGTTTCTGGGGCCGCAAAGGAGGCTTCACGACTGTGGAAATGAATATCCGCACAAATGCTGACGTGAACCTTCCTTATGACCTTTTCGATTTCATGAAGAACGCCGGGGCAAAACAGAGCTACAACATCAGCAATCTCGGGGCTAGCCTCAGTGCGTATACGGAAATTTCTTTAGGTCATGCACATAAGATCACGGACAGGCTCAATGTAGGGGCCAAAGTCAAATTCCTTCTCGGCATAGCCAGCATGAAGGCAAACATTGACAATATGGAAGTGAACATGACAGCTGACAGATGGAGCATCAACGCCAACGGAAGCATGGATGTCTCTGTCCCTATGCTCACTTTCCCGACAAAAGGAGAGACCGGCGCTTCAACAGACCCGTCCCAGAACAACGAGATAGATTTCAATGCCATCGGTGACAGTTTTGAATTCAATACCGCCGGAGAGATGTTCTCATCGCTGTTCCGCGGCCTGGGCTATGGTGTGGCCCTGGACCTTGGAGCTACATATGAATTCGACAGCGGCCTGCTTGAAGGACTGAATCTGTCGGCTTCTGTACTTGACCTCGGATTCATTTCATGGGGCAATACCACTTCTGCCGTGACCTCGAATGACCCATGGGTGTTCGAAGGATTCGATGACCTTTCCCTTGATTCCGGGAGCGACAATTCCCTGAACGACCAGCTGAATTCACTTACCGATGACCTTGCCGATATGGTGAAGTTCGAGAGGACAAGTGAAGGGAAAGGCAAGACAAACATGCTTGCCTGCACTATAAACATCGGGGCAGAATATGAAATGCCGTTCTACAGGAAGCTGTCTGTAGGATTCCTTTCCTCTACACGCATCAAAGGGCCTTATTCACACTCTGAAGGACGCTTCTCTGTCAACATAGAACCGGTAAAATGGTTCGGGCTGTCTACCAGCTACGGCATTTCTTCCTTCGGGTCTTCATGGGGTGCCATAGCCAACATCAGCCTCCCTGGAATCGGCCTTTTCATCGGTACGGACACAATCCCTACCAAACTTGCCAAGACAGGAGGACTTTCCGTACCGCTTAACAAGATGAATCTGAACCTGAATTTCGGGCTTGTATTCAATATAAGCAAGGTAAAGCACCTGGGGGACAAATAACAGTATAAAAACGCGGGTCTGAAATCCTTCGGACTGGCGTTCAGGTAAAAAACAGCCGGACCGTCATTACGATGGCCCGGCTGTTTTATTTTATTAGTATTAACTTAAGATTTGCTTTTCATCTGGCAATGAGTTCCGCTACAGCGGCCATGTCGCATTTTTCCGCTGAATAGGCCTGGGAGAACGAAATGCCGTCAGAAACGAAAGAGAATCCCTGCCTTGCAGCCATCTCGTTAAGAAGCTTTACGCTGGCTCCGGCCCATGTGAACGAGCCGAATGCGAAGAATTTCTTGTTCTTGACAAGTCTTGCGCACACCCCGTACATGAAGTTGTATGCAGGAGGGAAAATGTCGTTGTTGTATGTCGGCGCCCCTACTGCAAGTGTGTCATACTTGAAGAGATCACGGTATGCGTACGACACATTTTCCGTGCAGAGGTTGTGCAGAGCATACTTCACTCCCCTTTTCGCAAGCTCTGCGGCAAGGGCCTTTGCCGCCTTGGACGTATTGCCGTACATGCTGCTGTAGACAATACATACACCTTTTTCCGGCGCCTCGTATCTGCTCAACATGTCATAGTAGGCCACCACATCACCTGCATGCTTCTCCCATACAGGGCCGTGAGTGCTGCATATCCTGGAGATTTTCAGCCCGGAAAGTTTCTTGAGGGCAGCCTGGACAGTCTGTCCGTATTTGCCTACGATATTGGAGTAGTAACGTGTCATTTCATCCTTGAACTCGGCGAAACTGCTGTCAGCCTTGTCGAGCCACCCGCAAAGATGCGCCCCTGAATCCATGACAGCCCCGTCCACGGCACCGAATGTACCGAAAGCATCCCCAGAGAAAAGCGTCTCCTCTTCCTGAAGATATGTAACCATGGTTTCAGGCCAGTGCACCATAGGGGCCATATAGAATGTCAAAGATGATTTCCCCAGGCTGATACTCTCCCCTTCCTTGACAGCGTATACATTGTCTGTCACGCCATAGTAGCCTTTGATCATTGGCACAGCCTTGGCGCTGGTAAGTATCCTCACATCTGGATAATGCTCCCGTATGACAGCAATCAGTGACGAGTGGTCAGGCTCCATGTGGTTGACCACAAGGTAGTCAATCTTCCTGTCCCCTATCTCACTGCGTATGTTCCCTATGTATTCTTTCTCGAAACCTGCCTCCACAGTGTCTATCAGAGCGATTTTCTCGTCCACGACAAGATAGGAATTGTAGCTGACCCCGAAAGGGAGAGGCCACATGCCTTCAAAGATTACCTTGGTGTGGTCATTTACCCCGACATAACGGATCTTTCCTGAAATCATCTTATCCATAATGTTCTATAATTTATAGTTCTGCATTTCAAATTTGCAAATATACGCAGAAGCCGAGAGCAGAGCAAATTTATTTGCTATGCCGAGGCGCAACCGTATATGTGGCCGAAAGGCCAAATATCGCAGAAGCCCCATGTCAGAAAGTGAGCCCTATCCCGAACACAAATGAAAGATACACGGCATTGTTCCGCCTCAGATTGTCTCCGGAAATGAAAAACTGGGTACCGGTATTGAAATCCGGCACAGAAGTATTTGTCATGACATTCCTGACAGACACCATGAAATCAAGGCTGGAACACAGGCTCAAAGGTATACGGTATCCTCCCCCGAGCTTGAAAATGCCGGACATGACCATCCTGTCACTGCTCTTGTAGAACCCGGGACCGGCATCCGCAAAAGCAAACCACTTCCTCTCCATTTCCTCCCCGCTGAAATAATATGTCACCCGCAAAGTAAGGGGGTATGTATGCTCCATCCGGCTTATTCCGCTGTAGCCGGTATAGAAAGACATATTGACACGCCTTGAGACATTGAACCCGGCATGTATGAGGAATTCACCGTTGCTGTGATAGCCTGTACGCCAGAATCTCTGGTCCACCCTGTAGCCGTACGATGATACGAAATTGAAATGCCTGTATGAGGCCGCAGTACCTATATAATTCCCCTCAATGCCGAAGGTGAACACCCTGAAGAATCCCGGATGTCCCCCACTCTTCCCGTACGACGCCGCGCACAGAAGGAGTAAAACGGCGGAAATTGATATGCGGCGGAAAAATCTCATCTTCAAAAGCAGAATCTTATGCCCAGCCGCGGCCAGTATGCCCTGGTCAGCCCCGGCATATAAATGTCAAGGTCTGCGGCTTCCTCGGACCTGTCAAGATGAAGCCCGAGCACGGGGGTGAAATCAAGTGACAGAATCACATTGACATTGAACATATACTCAAGCCCGAGCTTGCCGTTAAGCCCTGCCATTGTACCATAATTTGAATAATCTTCATTCCCCGTATATCCGGCACTCAGGCCCATTCCTGCATAAGTTGAAAGCCTGCCGCTGCCGAAACTGCATCCCCAGAAAATGAAATTGTATGAAAAACTTGCCTGGAATCCGGGGTACAGCGTCCTTCCAGGTATCACCCCGCCCATATCCAGGCCGGCATTGATTTCATAGAAAGTAGTCTTTGAAGTGTTGTGCTGGTATGAAAGTTCTATGGCATTGAAGGAAAACACTCCACCCGCCGAACGCGGTCTGGAGTGCATTTCCGGCGCCGCTGCCGAGACAGCTGCCATCACCGTCACTGCTGCCATGAGGAACTTCATTACCGTACCTCTATCTGCATGTGCTTCATAGGGTGGCCGAAAAAGTCCTTCATGCCGACTGTCTTGAATCCCAGCCTGATGTAAAGTGCTTCGGCCTTTGGTTTATCCACATCCACTATAAGCCCTGCCCTGGTGAACCCCTCCTTGGCAGCCCTGTCTATCGCAGCCTTGAAGAGTCTGGAGCCGATCCCGTGGGATCTCATGGACGGATCCACTCCTATTGAGTCCAGATAGTACTCCCCTGCCTCTGTCTCGTGGACAAGGGAAAAGTCATTCTGCGCATTAGGATATCTGGCGCTGAAATCCTCGGTTATGGGACGCTTGAGATCTTCGTAGCGGGCACCGTCATAGCCGTTTATCGCACCGCATATCCTGTCCCCGCATACAGCCACGATGGTGTTGCGGTAGCTGTACAGGGTGTCCTCCGCCTCCACATAACTCTGGATGCGTTCGTGAAGGCTTTCCTCTGTCAAGGATTCATCCATCGCCAGGAATTCTTCCACAGGCCACGCCATCATGATGAGCCATGCCACATCAGATGCATCTTCTTTACGCGCATTGCGCACAGTGATAACTTCCATATCTGTGTCAAACGTATTTGAATTCTGTATATGTCGCCCCCAGTTCATCATTGAAGCTTCCTCCGATGAAGCCTACCAGGTCCCCTTCCTCCAGCATGCCGTCATCTTTCAGCAGCCTGATGGCGTTCCTGACGAAGTCCTCCTTGCTCTTCTGCACTTCGAACTTATACGGATATACGTCATACGAAAGGGCGAGCTCTCTCATTGTAAAATCATTATAGCACATGGCATAGATAGGCACCTTGGGCCTGAATTCGGCAAGATAACGGCCTGTACGTCCGGTCCATGTGTCGAATATTATGGCCTTGACAGGAAGGTCCTGTGTCGCTTCCACAAGGTTCTTCGCAAGTACCGCGGCAATGGGCTTCATGACCTTCTCCAGACTCAGTTCAAGAGAGATGTCCAGAGACTTTTCAGTCTCCCTGGCTATCTTGGTCATGGTCCTGACAGCCTCCACCGGGTATTTGCCGCTTGCCGTCTCTCCGCTCAGCATTATAGCGTCAGTGCTCTCGAAAATGGCGTTTGCCACATCGGTGACCTCCGCCCTTGTCGGCCTGGGATTCTCGATCATGCTGTGAAGCATCTGAGTGGCTATAATCACCGGTTTCTTCCGGGAGCGGCACATGTGGATCATCTCCTTCTGGATTATAGGTATCCTCTCCGCCGGGATCTCCACTCCGAGGTCCCCTCTGGCCACCATCACTCCATAGCAGTAGGACAGGATATCATACAGATTGTCAATCCCCTGCTGATTCTCTATCTTTGAAATTATCTTGATGTGGCTGTGCCTCCGGTCTATGATCTCCTGTATCTCCATCAGGTCTTCCTTGGACCTGACGAAAGAATGTGCGATGAAGTCCAGGTCGGCGTCAATGGCCCAGTTCACGAATTTCCTGTCCTTCTCGGACAAGGCGGGAAGGCTGATATGCACATTCGGGACATTTACACTCTTCTTGCCTTTTATCACCCCGCTGTTCTGCACTTCGCACAGGAGCTTGTCGTTTTCCTTGCCTGTGACGAAAAGGTCTACCGCACCGTCGTCGATAAGCACGTGCGCACCTACCGGCACATCCTGGACAAACTTGTCGCATGTGGTGTAGAGGACTTTCGAATTGCAGAGCTTGTCCGGCCCGTTGTGTATCTCTATCCAGTCGTCCGCCTTCACGACAAACCCTACAGAGGACTCCATGGCGGTGAGCCGTACTTCCGGACCCTTGGTGTCGACAAGTATAGCTATCTTGTCAGAGACAGAGCGTACATTGTCCACTATCTTCTGAGCCCCTTCGATGCTTGCATGCGCAGAGTTGATCCTCACCACATTCATCCCGCTTTCATAGAGCTTCCTCAGGAAATAGGTGTCACAGTTTATGTCAGAGATCGTGCAGATTATCTTGGTTTTCTTGGCAATCATACAATTATTCTTTATTCGACCCGCGAATTTAGCAAAAATATTGTATTTTCGCGCCTCAAAAAATTAAGTTATGGTTATCAAGGGTGTTTTCATCATCATTTCGTACTATGTCCTCGGGAATATCCTGGCGGCATTTACAGGCCATGTAGTACCCGGGAGCGTGATAGGAATGCTTCTTCTTTTCTTCTCTCTGGCGGCCGGGATCATCAAGGCGGGATGGATCAGGTCAGTGGCGGAGTTTCTGACCGGCAATATGACAGTGTTCTTCATACCTGCCTCGATCGGAATCATGGACCAGTGGGGTGTAATCAGGTCAAGTTTCGTGGGCTGGCTCGGGGTTGTCTTCATCTCCACTATGCTGGTCCTGGTCAGCACAGGCCTGATGCAGGATACGCTGATCAAGGCAGGCAATTATATTAAAAGGAGGAGAAGCCATGCTGAATGAAATCATGCACAATGTGCCGATGATGCTTGCACTCACCCTCGGGTCATACCTTGCAGGGGTATGGGTCAGGAACCGGACCAGGCTCTCTCTCCTGCATCCCTTCCTCATCTGCATACCTGTGATAGTGGCTGTGCTGAAGTGCACCGGGATATCATCCGGCTACTATATGGAATCAAACAAGATGATAGACTTCATGCTCGGGCCCAGCGTGGTGTCTCTGGGACTGCTGATGTATGACCATCTCGAAACCATCAGGAAGCATCTTCTGTCAATCCTCGTGTCCGTCTTCACGGGAAGTGCAGTGGGAGTGGGAAGTGTCTATCTGCTGTGCAGGTTCTTCAGGCTTGACTCCATATTCTCCCGGTCCCTTGAGGCAAAGTCCGTGACGACTCCCATCGCAATGGACATAACTGCTTCACTGGGCGGGAATGTCTCCCTTGCCGCGGTTTCAGTGATTCTCTGCGGGTTCATAGGGGCTGTGTTCGGGCCTCTTTTCATAAGGATGTTCCATATTGGCACATCCGTGGGCAAGGGCCTTGCACTTGGATGCTGCTCGCACGGGCTCGGTACATCAAAGGCGATAGAGATGGGGGCTGTCGAGGGTGCGGTGAGCGGCCTTGCAATCGCCCTGATGGGAATAATGACGGCACTTGTAGTACCTCTTTTCAACCTTATTTTCCCTCTGCAGTAGGAACTTTACGGATCTTCCGGGAGAGATGGACTTTAGGGATTTTATTGCTACCTTTACATCCGCTCAGGGAAGCCCGAGTAGAAGGATAACAATAATGTTATAAATAAAAACAATATTGTTAAACTCAATGAATTTAACCAATTTAATTCATTATGGATTCTGAAGACAACATCGGGAGAAGCAGAATGCTCCCCCCTCTGCCGGAAAGAATGCGTCCACATGACCTTGACGGCTACGTGGGACAGAAGCATCTGGTCGGGAAAAACGGCATAATCCGGAATATGATAGAGACAGGCAACCTCACTTCATTTATCCTGTGGGGGCCTCCGGGTGTGGGGAAAACCACGCTGGCACGGATTGTCGCACATAGCATGGACCGGGAGTTCTTCACACTTTCCGCAGTGAGTGCGGGAGTCAAGGAAGTGCGCGAGGTCATAGAAAAGGCAAGGACAGGTTCGATATTCTCTTCGGCGGCGGCCCCTGTGCTGTTTATAGATGAGATACACAGGTTCAGCAAGTCCCAGCAGGACGCGCTCCTTGGGGCGGTAGAGGACGGGACCGTAATACTGGTTGGGGCCACTACAGAGAATCCTTCTTTCGAGGTGAACACTCCGCTGCTGTCCAGATGCCAGGTCTTCGTGCTCAAAAGCCTGGAGGTGGCTGACCTGCAGGAACTGCTTGACAGGGCTGTCAATACCGATGTGGTGCTCAAAGAGATGAAGATCACTGTCAGGGAGACGGAAGCGCTGTTCAGATACTCGGGAGGCGACGCCCGGAAACTTCTCAACATACTTGACATTGTCACCGGATCTGTCCCTCCGGGAAGCCCTGTGGTGATAGACAATGCCTCCGTAAGTGCATGCATACAGGAAAACATGGCCATATACGACAAGGGCGGGGAAATGCACTACGACATTATTTCCGCTTTCATAAAAAGTGTGAGAGGATCCGACCCTAACGCCGCCGTATATTACCTTGCAAGGATGCTTGCCGGAGGTGAAGACCCTCTGTTCATCGCCAGGAGACTGTGCATACTCGCCGCCGAGGACATCGGGCTTGCGAACCCCAACGCCCTGCTTCTGGCCAACTCCTGCTTCCAGATAGTCCACAACATCGGCATGCCTGAAGCCAGGATACCGCTTTCAGAGACCGCCATATACCTTGCCTGCTCCCGGAAAAGCAATTCCGCCTACATGGCGATAAACCGTGCTATGGAGCTTGCTTCCAGGACACAGACTTCCCAGGTGCCGCTTTATCTGAGGAACGCGCCTACAAAACTTATGGAGGATCTGGGATATGCCGACGGATACAGATATGCACATGATTTCCCGGGGCACTTCGCGGACCTGGAGTTCATGCCGTCAGACCTGGCCGGGACAAAGCTTTACGACCCGGCGGACAACAGGAAGGAGGCCGAGATGAGGGCCCGCCTTTCAGAACTCTGGAAAAAATACGGATACTGAGACGTCAGAACGGGTACCCGACTCCGAAGTGGACCGCATATCCGTCACGCCTCAGCCAGTCTCCAGGCCTGACCCACCGTCTTTCCCTGGCCGGGTCATGCAGTTTCATCCCAAGGTCTATCCTCAGAAGCAGGAAATTGAGGTCAAGCCTCAGGCCCACACCCCAGTTCATGGCAATGCTCTTGCCGAAGTTCTTCAATGTGAACTTTGACAGGCCGCTGTCATAAGAACCGGTATTCCTCAGCGTCCACACATTGCCGGCATCGACAAAGACGGCTCCTCCCAGCTTCCAGAACATGGAGAGCCTGTACTCCACATTGGCCTCAAGCTTCATGTCACCGGTCTGGTTCGGTATCACGAATGTGCTGTCCATCGGAGCGAGTCCAGGACCGACAGTCCTTGCCTGCCACCCACGCAGGCTGTTTGCTCCTCCCGAATAGAAATGCTTTTCGAAAGGGAGCGCGTTGGAGTTGCCGTACGCATATCCGGCCCCTGCAAGGAAACGTGTGGCCAGGGCATGTCCGTTGTTCTTCCCGAATCTCCATGTCTTCCCCACCGAGAACTCGGCTCTGACGTATTGGGAGAAAGGTGTGTTCCATATCATGCCCGACCCGTCCTGGTCTTTCTTCATGACAGGCTTGAATGCACTCAGGAGATTCCCTGCAATGTCAAACTGGAGCCTTGTATAGAAAAACGATGTCTTCGGGACCACCTCGGCATTTGTGGTATAATAGAAATTCCCGCCCAGTCCGAGATCGAAGTGGTTCTGGTATGCGTTCCTCATGAACGGGTCGGAAGAAAGACTCTTGTAGAACTCCGGGTCAAGGTCAAAAAGACGCACTACATTCAGCTGAATCGGATAGAACTGGTAGAAGATGCGGGACCCGAGACTCCCGTTGTAGACGTATGAGGTGGAGATGATGTTCCTGGTATATTCAGGCCTGCTCTGGTAGTTGTACGACAGATTGATGTCAGTGCGGGGCACAGCACCTTTGAAAAGGCTGTAGGGCAGCAGGAGGAATTTCGGGAAACTTATGCCTGCAGAGACACCGAATTCGTTGGAGCGGACATTGTCATTCAGCTTGAACTGGAAGTTCCCCATGAACCCGAGATTGAGCCATTCCCCTCCCTTGAATATGTTCTTGTGGTAATATGATATCTGCGGGGAAATTCCGAACAGTCCTGTGGAATTGGACGATGCCTCCAGGTTCACCTTGAAGCCCTGCAGCTTTGACTGCGTGAGGTTGATGGAGCAGTCCACGATGTTTGAGTCGGCCTGGTTCATCTCGATGTTCACGCTGCTGAACACATTGAGGGCAGAGAGTCTGGAGTAAGTATTGTTCACCTGGTGTTCGCTGTACATGCTGCCCGGTATGATCGTATTGAGGTTCGTCAGGATCTTCTCCCTTATCTTGAGGCTTCTGGGATGGCTGATCGACACATCCCCGATATGGAACTTGTGCAAGGTACGGGCCTCTTTCTCGCTTTCGTTCCTTGTGTAGTTCCTTATGCTCATCTCCAGCACCGCGGAGTCCGGGAACGACAGGGTGTCCGCCTCGAAGAAAAAGTAATTCTTTGAAAACCCGTAGAAGCCCTGGTCCCTGAGATGCTTGCTGGAACGTTCACTCTCCGCCTCGAGCGCAGCCTCGGAAAGCCAGGAGCCCTTCTTTACCGTGACGGAAGAGGTGTCCATATAGAACTCCTCCCCTATTTCCCCCTCCGGGACAGAATATCTGATATCCTTTATCGGGAATCTTTTCCCGAGCTTTACAAAATAGTTCACCTTGACCCTTTTCTTCCTCGCTGTAAGTTCGCAGGTGACAGTCGAATTGTAGTATCCCAGATACTCCAGATGGCTCTCGATATTCTCCATGGAGCTCTCCACAAGGTCCGGGTCATATACAACGGGGGCTACACCCACCTTGTTGACGAACTTGTCCCAGCCCTTTCCTTTCCCGTTGGCCATGTTGTAAAGGTTCAGGAAAGGATTCCAACCGAGAAACGTGGAATTGGGCTTCTGCTTGATGTAAGGCTCGAGGCTCCGGGAGTTGAATTTCCTGTCATTGGTGACCTTGAGACTGTTCTTCTGCAGACGGTACTCCCCGTCCTGCAGCACGCGTGTAGTGCTGCACGAATACAAGACCACGGCAGCAAGGACGACATATATTATAC